>JBBSDR010001588.1:0-2043 GCA_038240465.1 Gemmatales bacterium | reverse complement strand
TCCATCGTGAAGCCCGGGCCGCCGCCACCCTCAGCCACGCCAACCTCTGCCCCGTCCACGACGTCGGCCAGGCCGACGGCGTTCATTTCCTGACGATGGCCTATCTCGAAGGCCGTCCTCTGTCGGACATCCTGCGCGATGGGCCGATGGACGAACGAAAAGCGGCGGAACTGGTGCGGACGCTCGCGCTGGCCCTGGAAGAGGCGCATCGCCACGGCATCGTTCACCGCGATCTGAAGCCCTCCAATGTCATGATTGCAGCCTCGGGCCAGCCGGTCGTCATGGACTTCGGCCTTGCCCGCCGCAGCGGC
Source organism: Gemmatales bacterium (assembly GCA_038240465.1). Classification (GTDB taxonomy): domain Bacteria; phylum Planctomycetota; class Planctomycetia; order Gemmatales; family Gemmataceae; genus JBBRIK01. The sequence continues at coordinate 1,732 of JBBSDR010001588.1, read as the reverse complement.
AGCACTGACGTGCGCTTGACCCGCTCCGGGGCGATCATGGGAACGCCGGCTTACATGTCTCCCGAGCAGGTCGAAGGCGACGTGGACGCCATCGGCCCGGCCAGCGACGTCTACAGCCTCGGCGTCATTCTCTACGAGTTGCTCACCGGCCGGTTGCCATTCCAGGGAGCGAGCGTGGGCAAGCTCATGGCCCAGGTGCTGCACGACGTGCCGGCGCCGCCGGCGCGGCTCCGTCCCGGCCTGTCGCCGCGCTTGCAGGCGATCTGTCTGAAGGCGCTGGCGAAGAAGCCGGGCGACCGGCAAGCCTCAATGGCCGCTCTCGCCGAGGAACTGGAGGCGTACACGCAGGGCAAGGCACCGCCGTACTCACGGCGGCGCTGGCTCGCGGCTTCTCTGGCCGTTGTGGCAGCCGCGGCACTGGCTTTCGTGCTGTGGATGAACCTTGGCGGACGGCAGGTGGACGACAAGAAGTCTCCGGTCATTCCTCCGGCTTCCGGCCCGCGAATCCTCGCCCTGGTGATCGGCGTGGACCGCTACGACAACAAGAAGCTGGGCGAGTTGCTGTACGCCGAGACGGACGCCGTCGCCCTGGCCACCACGTTTCGCGCCATGGGAGATCAGCCGCAGGTCGTGCTGATGACGACACGCCCCGGGCGAAAGGAGTTGGCTCCAGGCCGCGAGAACGTCCTGCGCGAGTTGCGAACCCTGGCGGCGGCGAGCAAACCGGACGATACGCTGATTGTTGCTTATTCGGGACGCGAGGTATGCTCTCCCTCCGGGGATTACTATCTCGGCCTGGCCGACGCCGATCCGAACGACCAGACGTCTCTATTGCCGTTGCAGGAGTTCTACGCTGAAATGGCCGCCGCGAAGGCCGGCTTGCGTCTGATGCTGCTCGATTGCTGCCGGAAGCAGGCCGAGGACGATAAGACCATTTACAAGGTGACTCCTCCCGCGGGCGTGACGGCTTTCTTCGGCTGCTCGGCGCACGAGTACAGCAATGAGGGGCCGGAGATCGGTCATGGCTTCTTCAGCTTTTTCGTTCTGCAAGGGTTGCGTGGGGCCGCGGAGACGAGCGCCAACGGCAAGGTGACCCTGGCCGAACTCGAGAAACTCGTGGGTCAGGCCGTCCCCGAAGTTGTCCGGCAGCGATACAAGCGCGAGCAGCACCCCGAACTGCTCGGAGCGCCGAAGGAGGAACATTCCCTGCCGCTCGCCAGGGAATCCGATACGAACGGGTTTGTCTCGCTGTTCAATGGCTCCTCTCTGGAAGGCTGGCAAGTCCACTCGGGCGATCCAGCGTTGTGGTCCGTGCGCAAGGGGGAGTTGATCGCCGCCGGCTCGGACGACGCTCGCAAGCGAGGCTGGATGCTGGCGGACAAGAATTACGACAACTTCGTGCTGCGCTTCGAGTACCAGTGCGAAAGAGGGGGCAACAGCGGCGTCACTTTCCGCGCCCATCAGGCTGACAAGACCCTCGTCGAGATCCAGATCCTCGACGACATCGATCCGCGCCACGTCAAGCTGGGCAAGGAGATGAAGACCGGTTCGCTCTGGAAGCTGGCCATCGACACACCCGCGACCCTGTTGCCGGCGGGCTACTGGAACCGGATGCAGATCGAATTGCGGCGGCGAAAGCTGCGTATTCTGGTCAATGGCGTTCAGACCTTGCTCGCGGACCTCGACCAGTTCGCCGACACGAACGAGCAGATCCTCGGGCTGAAGCGATCGG
>JBBSDR010001587.1:0-2045 GCA_038240465.1 Gemmatales bacterium | reverse complement strand
TTGATCGTTCTCTGCTTGGAGTGCGCAGCAGCGTTGTTCCCAATCCGCACAACGACTACAGGTGCTATGCCTCATGTTTACCATGGCCATCTTTGTAGTCCGGCTACGTTTTTTGGCCAGATCGCCGGTGAACGGTTACCATTCCACCTCCTCCACACCCCTCTTCCGGTGGAAAACCGTCCGGGGTGCGCGCCCTCCGTACTCAACGCCTTTCTACAGCAAGAATCTGCTGGCAGGGCGGCTGGCCCTGGCCTTCTTGGTCTGGCCAAGGAAAAGGCCAAGGAAAAGGGCCAAGGAAGAGGGGGCAAACCCCGTTCCAACTCTCCCTCACGGACATCAGGATTCGGGCGGTGCCGAAGGAAAAGGAGGAATAGTCGGCGATGCAAGACCGTTGCCGGTGAGACTGGGGGACCTGAAGGACTTTTCCCGTGGCTGGCTACAAGGTAGACTAGGCGCTAGGGGTCGGCGGCTCGCAGTCGATAGCGGCCAGCCAGAGGTCAAGTAGACGCGATACCGCTGAAAAACATGCGGAGTTGCGGCAGAGGCCGCAAGGATGGGGATCTAGCAGCCCTCCAGGTCGCATTTGCCTGAAGTCGGGCATATAATGGAAGTAGGTACAGGAGATCTCACCATGACCGTGAAACGCATGCATCCCCCAGATGAGCAGATCCTTGCGCATCAGGCGAGTCCAGAGCCTTCAAGGCTCGGGCAGGCGACTGGGGATTTTTGGCATTACATTCCGCATATCGAGCCTACTCTCGTTGCGTTGTTGCGCGGGCTAAACTCCCCCGATGATCCCGAAGAACGAGTGCGAGCGGTCCAGGGACTTCTGTTCGCATTCCCCAGCGTAGATAGGGCACTCGCCAGGGCGCTCGCGGAAATCGAGAGTAACGAGCTGAAAGTCCGCTTGGCAGCGATTGGACGTACTATTATAATCCTCGCGAATGCTCTGGCCGCTTTCTCTGGCATTCAGCCTGATGAATCGTCAACCACTGGCAAGCAGCCCGATCCCGTCATGGAGGACCTGATGGTACACGCAGGCCGGTGGGTTGCCTGGACACGTGATCGGCAGCGGGTTGTCGCTGTTGCTGATTCGTTCTCTGACGTCGTGAAGGAGGCCTTGGCTGCGGGGGAACCCGACCCATATGTGAAGAAGGCTCCTGGGGCCTTGCGGAAGACCGCCCGGAAATCGTTTGCGCTGCTGGAAGATGAATCCTCGAATATCCTAGACGACATCAGAAAAGTATTCCCAGACCCTGACGCCTGGCTCGACGCGCCGAATGACTTGCTGGGCGGTGAGAAGCCTCGCGACCTCATCAGCACTGAGAGGGAGCAGGAAGTGCGCTATCTCCTTCGGGGCATTGAGGACGGAATCACAACGTGAACCTCGGTGCCTGTCGGAAGCTCGACCTCACCCCCGAGACTGGCACATGGTATCGAGCCGTGAGGCTCGCCTACGTCAAGACGCCCATCAACACTGCCCATACGAAAGCTACTCCCAGCCGTTTCTCGGCCGGCCCGAATGCGAGCCGGCCGTTTGAAATTCTGTATCTGACGGAAACACCGCAGGTTGCCGAATTCGAGATTGGTGCCTTGGCGGGCGACCCGCTCGTGGCAGGCGGAATCTTGACTGCCCCCGGTTCTTTCGCCATCGTCCACGTAAAGGTAGTACTACAGAAGATCGCGGACCTCGCGCTTGTGCCCCAGCAAGAGTTGATCGAAACGACCGCCCAGGAGTTAACAGGTGATTGGCGCGGTTATCAGCTGCGGACCTCGGCAACGGCGTCTGTCCGCGAGCCCATCGGCACTGCCCCAACACAAGATCTCGGCGAGGCCCTCTCTTCGGTGCTTGGGATCGAGGGATTCCGCATACTCTCAGCCAAGCTACCGTACCACCGTAATCTAGTCATATTTCCGGAGAAGATATTCAAGGGCAGTCACCTTGAGTTTCATGATGCATCCGCCAGTATCTTGCAGCGAATCGATGGGAAGGTTCCCAAAACTCCTCGCCGCGGCTGGCGTCCTTGATCTGCAATTTGGCGGAC
>JBBSDR010001586.1:0-2047 GCA_038240465.1 Gemmatales bacterium | reverse complement strand
TGCCGTGCTGCGCTGGATTCAGCAGCGCGAGAAGAAGCCGGGCCTGACCTCGCCGTTCGATTTTACGGCGTATCTGGAATCAAAGCGCCAGGGGTTCGTCGGGAGGGAATGGCTGTTCGCCCGGATCGAAGAATGGCGGACAAAGCGTTCGGAGAAATCGCTGCTGATCCTCGGCGACCCCGGCATCGGCAAGTCGGCCCTTGTCGCCGAACTGGTGCATCGCTGTCCGGAGCAGGTGCTGGCCTATCACTGCTGCCGAGTCGATGAACGCTCGACTCTGGAGCCGGCCAGGATCGTTCGCGCCCTGGCGGCCCAGGTGGCTCAGGCTCTGCCGGAGTATGCGGGACGGCTGTAGGAGCCGGACATCGCGGAGGCGATCAGCGAAAGCGGTCGCACGACCAATCCCGTCAACTCCTACGATCATGACCTGCTGACGCCCTGTCGGGTCTGCCTCCTCCGGAGGGCGTTCTGTATCTCGTAATCGATGCGCTGGCGGGGGAAACGAAGAGAGTCAACGTGGTCGAAATGCTGGTGGCCCGGGTGGAATATGGACCGGGTCGGCGGCACAGTTTATCGACATCCAGGGCTGCTTTTCCGGTTTCTCGGATTATTCGTAACAATTTGAAGCCGGGATTAGAACCCGAACCAGGGGAAGAAGCGAGTCAACACAGAAGGTTCATGACGGTTGATGGGTATGAGTTTTCCACTATTGAGAGGTGATTCCCAATAACCGCCGCTGAACTTTATCATCTTCATCGAACCAGAGACTCACCATTGCTTCCTTGATGTTCCATCTCCCCAACCAACTCATTCTGTGGGTGTCAATGAGACGTGGTGAGTAAATGCGGTGATCCCACGCGCGTTCGGCCGGCCATCCAAGCATCGCTTCCCTTTGGGCAAGAGCCATCCCGTGGAACAGTCGTTCACAATTCGGTGGTCTGACTCCTGGTTACACCATTCCATGCCCTTCAAATGGCGCGAGAACGATCATGACGATGCTGATCCACATGAATCCCTCCCCTCACAAGTGATTCCATTCTGGAAGACGGATCCGTCTTTCCCCTGGAGGAAGCTAAGGTGTTGGACTTCGTTCCTCTACTTTGGTAATAATTCCTGCGCCGTTGCTCTCCCGCGTTGTCTTTAGTTTCCGGGGAATGACAGTCGAAGTTTTCTTCGCAGGCAGCGTCAACCAAGTTCTCATACCCATGGCCTCGTCGCCATCGGAGCCGTACAGATTCCGATGCTCTCCTCGCGAGGGTGACTGGTATGTCGTGGCCCGAAGCACGACAACTGGTTGGCATTATCTTCGTGTCCTTGCTTTGTGGGATGTCCGAACCCGGATTGTCACTTATTCCTTGATGGCGACATACAATCGCACATACCCTTTCCGCGCAGCCGCACGAATTTTGTTGATGCAATCATCCAGTACGCCTGGCGGGGTTTTTTTTCGGGAGATCAACTCTAAGCGGATGACCCAAGGCCTCTCTCTGGTGTCGGAGGCGTGGACGTACTTCTGAAGGTTATCGACATCCATGAACTGGAGTTCACCTTGAAGTGCACCGCTTGGGTGGAGAAATAAATCGACGACCGGCTCTGGGAGTTGTTGGTCAATACCGACGTAGATTACTACGCAACGAGACTCGAACCATTGATGTAGAGACGATTCACTGAAGGGGTCTGTCATGAAAATCGAGCCAATTACAAGGATGATGGCAGCCATAAGGAACCCCTTGGTCTTGGACGAGGATCTGAATAGACTGACAAAAGTACGGGAAGCGTGCAAACCCGAGCCAGGTGAAGATCATACTATCCGCGAAGAGAAGCTGTCAGAAAAGGTCCGCTTTAGTGATCATTTTGGGACTAACTTTGTCGGCATCATTTCTCGAGCCTCCTCTTTTCCTTGCGCATCGCGATAGCCCTTGAGGAGGATCTTCCCATCCTTATACTGCTTGACAAAAGCGGGGAGTTTGTCCACCTTCTGGCCTTTCACATCCTCATACTCATAGGTCCACTCTTTACCTTTTTTCGTACCCACCCGTTTCCAGTT
>JBBSDR010001585.1:0-2050 GCA_038240465.1 Gemmatales bacterium | reverse complement strand
CGGGAAGAGCAGGCGAGCCGCCTGCACCACGGGAAGAGCAGGCGAGACGCCTGCACCACCGCAAGAGGCGAGACGCCTGCACCACCGCAAGCGGCGAGCCGCCTGCACCACGGTCGCCATTAGAACAGAAACTTCAGCCCATCATAGGCAAGCTCGACGTTTGGCGGTAGTTGACTGTTGACCGTGTCGTGATCGAGATCGTGCGTGATGTGCGTGAAGTAAGTCCGGCGCGGCTTCACCCGCGCGACTACCTCAAGCGCCTCGTTGATGCAAAAGTGGGACGGATGCGGCTTGTAGCGAAGCGCGTCGAGGACCAGCACGTCGAGTCCTTCAAGCGCCGGCCAACTTTCGTCGGGGATTCGGCTGACGTCGGTGCAGTAGGCGACGTCGGCGATGCGAAAGCCGAGGACAGACGTCGCGGCGTGTTCGAGCAGGATCGGCACGATACGCTCGCCGGCCGCCTCGAACGGCAGCAAGCCGATGCGATGGAACACCAGCTTCGGCAGAAACCCGGTCACCGGCGTCAGTGCGGACGGAAAGGCATACCCAAAGCCGGCCCGAATCCGCTCCTCGACTTCCTCCGTGCAGTACAACGGCACCGGCTGGCCGGTGTAGTTGGGGATGGGGCGCAGGTCGTCGAGTCCATGCAGATGATCGGCATGGGCGTGAGTGAACAGGACGGCGTCAATGCGCTCGACGTTCTCGCGCAGCAGTTGCAAGCGCAGTTCGGGAGCGGTGTCGATGAGGATGGTGCTGCCGGGCGTGGTGATGAGGACGGAGCAGCGATAGCGGTTGTTGCGCGGATTGGTCGAACGGCACACCTCGCAACGGCAGCCGACCATGGGAAGGCCGACCGAGGTGCCGGTGCCGAGGAAGGTGAAAAGGCGGGTTCCTGTCATGGTGTCATTTTACGAGGCGACAAGAGGTTGTTGACACAACCCCCGGGCTGGCGTAACTTCTCAGTCTCGTCCCTGCACCCTTGATGGACTCCGGGAGTAGCGTATCCATGTCGAGCGAGATGCATCGCGGCCGGCTTTTCCTTGGTTGTATCATTGCCCTTGTGGCGACGGCGTTCGGCTTCATCGTCCGCGCCAACGTTCTCAGTGAATGGCGGGCCGATTTCAACTTGAGTCAGGAACAGATCGGCTCCATTCAGGGGGCCGGCCTGTTCCCGTTCGCCATCTCCATCATCCTTTTCAGTCTGATTGTAGACAAGATCGGTTACGGAACGTCGATGGTGTTCGCCTTCTTCGGCCATCTGATCAGCGCCGGCGTCACCATCTACGCGGGCATTGCCGGCAAGGACAACCCGCAGGTCGCCTTTCAGTTGCTCTACCTTGGAGCGTTTATCTGCGCCCTGGCCAATGGCATCGTCGAGGCCGTCATCAATCCCGTCACCGCCACGGTGTTCAAGGAAAAGAAGACCCACTACCTGAACATCCTCCATGCCGGCTGGCCGGGCGGCCTTGTGCTGGGCGGACTGCTGGCCATCGGCTTCGGCCTGCTGCCGGCCGAGACGCTGAGCAACCTGCCCCTCGACTTCAGGCCCTGGCAATGGAAGGTGGCGCTGGTGCTGCTGCCGACGCTGGCTTACGGCATCATGCTGCTGGGGCAGAAGTTCCCGGTGCAGGAGCGAGTGGCGGCGGGCGTGACGTTTCGCGACATGATGCGCGAGTTCGGAGCGGCGAGTTGCTTCATCGTCGTCTTCCTGCTGATTTGCGGCCTGTTCCAGATCCTGGCCGTCACGGAAGCCGGCTTCCTCAAGGAGGGCTGGTTCGCGGATTCGCAAAACAAGCTGATTGCCGCGGCAGCAGTCGGGGCAGCGGCGGCCCTCGTCTTCGGGATCGCTTACGGCACGTTCGGCCGGCCGATGTTCGTCTTCCTGCTGCTGATCATGCTGCTGCTGGCAACGACGGAACTGGGTACGGACGGCTGGATCTCGGACATCATGGAAGGCGTGCTCAAGCAGGAAGGCTCCAAGTTGAACTATGGCGCTCTCGTGCTGATCTACACCTCGTTCATCATGTTCGTGCTGCGTTTCTTCGCCGGG
>JBBSDR010001584.1:0-2051 GCA_038240465.1 Gemmatales bacterium | reverse complement strand
GCCTGTCCCACCGGGTATTTCACCTCTTGCCGGTCGCCTTACGACCGTCTCAAACGCTTTCTTGACCGCCTCGGCACCTAGACGACGATAGCTGCGCTCAAGCCGACGGAGCGCGTTGCTTCCGACACATGCGGGAAAGCGGAAACGACGCGCTCTCGCTTCTTGGAGGACTCGATCTTACTGCGGAGCCGGCGGGGAGGCGGCAGGAGGCGCGGCTGGCGGAGCAGCGGCCGGCGGAGCAACCGGTGTCTCGGAGACAGGCTTGGGAGCCGGCTTCTCGGGCGGTGGCGGCGTCGCGACGCCCGGCAGCAGGATGTGCTGCACCCGCAACTTCGTGTACCACTGCCGATGGCCCTTGAAGCGGCGATAGTTCTTGCGCCGGCGATACTTCTGGATGAAGTATTTCGTCGAGGGATGCTCGATCACCTCGCCCACAACGCGCAGCCCCTCGATCAGCGGTTGGCCAATGCGCGTGTCGTCGCCGTTCTGGTAGACAAGAACACGGCCGAACTCGAGACGGGTGCCGGTCTCGGCCTCACGATAATCCACCGTGACGACATCGCCTTCGCTGACGCGATACTGCCGCGAGCCGTCTTCAAACACTGCGTACATCGCTCGTTCCCCGGGCATGGTCCAACGGAAAGCTCTTACTGTATCGGGGAAGGATTGACGTGGCCAGAGGAGAGGAAATGCGAAATCCGAAATCCGAAATCCGAATGAAGTCAAGAGGCCTTCTTTTTCTCGGATTTCGGATTTCGGATTTCGGATTTGCTGGTGTTACATTCGATCCGGGACAGCAGCGCCGCCAGTGACTGCGTTCGGATCGGGATCGCCCGGGTCGCGGCCGGTGGCGAGAGTGTCGGCCAGGCGCTTGCTGCTCAGGTCGATGACGACCAGGAAGACCCACAAGAGCTGATGGAACTGCGCCTGCGACACACCGCCATCCTCAATCGCGTGATCGACGTAGGCGACGATCTCGCCGTCATTGGGGTCCCAGCCGAACTTGACGCTCTTTCGCAGGTAGTTGATCTGTCCCAGCACCTGAAGGACCGCGAGGATATTCGGGTGCGACGGCTCGCACTTGGAGTAGCCGAGACTGCGAAACTGAAGGAAGGTCCCGTCCGACTGCAGCGACACGACCGCCTGATGCCGGGCGAACATGCCCGTGAAGTTGAACAGCAGGGCGTTGGTCTGCGGATGGACGAAGAAGTTCATGCCTTCGTTGCCGAGCAGGGTTTGCAGATCACCGTTCGAGATCGCCATCGAGCCGCTCCTTGTCTGACACGGGGTTCGGAATTGCTCACAGGTGGTCGCGCAGATCGGCCGTGTTCATTGGCGCCTGGCTGGCGTCGAGTGATTTGAGCTGCGCGTCGTTGGTCTGGAAGTAGACGGCTTGCGGCCGAAGCTGGAAGTCGAGGGGGAGTTGCTGCTCCTCGTTGGCCGACTGCTGGAAGATTTGCCGGGCCTGTTGCGGGGTCAGGGAAGCGGGCTTCGGGGCGGCCTGCTGCTGATATTGCAAGCGCGGATGGGCGGCGGACTGGGCCTGGTTTGCTGGCATGGTTCGATCCTCGAAATAGGGGAGTCGATGGGTTCGGAGAGCCGAACGCTGTTTCATTCTAGGGGAACAACGCACAGAGGCAGAGAAAAATGGCGCGACGTTTGGCCGCGACCTGATCGGCCCGATCCATCCGCGCAAATGCTCCACGCCGCACAACCCTCCCGGCCAGAGAGGCGGACACAACTCGAACGCGGGGATACCTGTGCCGATTGCGAACGGTTCGTCCGCCTGTATCGAGAGTCTGAGGAAAAGAAGGCTGCGTGAAGGAGGATGTCGCTCTGCCCATTCCGCTTCGCTCGGGTATAGTGAGATTTGGGTGAAGCGACGATGCGCCGATCCAGCATGGACCCTCTGGTTCCCCCGACGCCGATGTCGGGGGCGGATTGAAACGCGAAAACATGACTCCACCACGCTCGTGCAAGCACATTTTCGTCACCGGCGGCGTCGTGTCGTCGCTGGGCAAGGGACTGACCTGCGCCTCGATCGGCATGCT
>JBBSDR010001583.1:0-2054 GCA_038240465.1 Gemmatales bacterium | reverse complement strand
GCCGGCGACCGCGACCGTTGTCGTAATTCCACTTGACCTTATCTTCGTTCTCTCGTATAGCACCGCCCGCTCGAATTCGATAGGCGAGGGGATGGAAGGTCGCATCCACCAGGATGAACGACGGGATCACGATTTACCTGGCTCGACGGCTCGAGGGGAACGCTGAGGGGCGATAGCGCCTCTCACAAGGGCCGGGAGGGGAGAAGCATGAAAGCAAGCCTGTTGACGTGCGGCCTCGCGGTCGCGTTGGTTGGGTGCAGCGGCGTGGACCACGGTTACCCGCCGTCCCAGAGCCGGGGACCGATGCTCAGCGATCGAACGATGCCGGTGCCGCCGCCGACGGCGCCCACCTGGCAGCAGTACAATCGCGGGAGTCAATCGGCCTATCGCAATCCATCAGATTCCCTGATCCCGGGAGGCAGCTTCGGCACGACTCCCCAGGCAGGGGCCATGACTGCCGCGGGATCGACGCCCGTGGCTGATCCGCTGCGAACCGCACAGGCGATGCCGCCGCCGTCGCCTTACGGCGGCAGCGTGGCGGCCAATCCGCCCGGTTCGCCATCACTGCCGGCGGATTCCACTCAGCGCGACAGTTGGCCTGGCGAGATCGGCACGCCCAGCATTCAGCGCGTCAGCTACGAGCAGCCCGTCCAGCCGCCTCTGCGCGGCGTGGCGCCGGACACGCTGCCGCGGACGGAGAACCCCAGGAGCGCTGTGTCTCCCAGGTTGCTGGCCGATGCCACGACGCCTCTGCTGATGGCCGTTCCGGAACGGGTCGAGAAGCCGGCCGGCGATCCGGCGAAGAGTACAACGCCCGCCGTCGAGGAGACTCCCAAGGTGATGCCGGCAATGCCGGTGCAGCCGCTGGCCGGCTCGCCGAAGATCGAGGAGAAGGACCAGCCGCCCACCTCGCCCATGTCGCCGATGCCGGCGGCTGCCGGCTGCAAGACGCCGGAGGAAAAGGGTTCCGGTGCGCAAGCCGCTCCCACCTGGCGAATGGTCAACAGCAAGCGCATCGTCCTGAACTACGAGTTGAAGGACGTCGGTCCGTCCGGTGTGTCCGCCGTCGAGATGTGGTACACGCGGGATGGGCAGAAGTGGCAAAAGGATGAAGCGACGGGCCACAGCGGCCCGCCCTATGTCATCGAAGTGCCGGAAGAGGGCCAGTACGGCTTCACGATGGTGGCTCGCAACGGCATTGGCCTGGGCAAGGAACCACCCAAGTCGGGCGACCTGCCGCAGGTGTGGGTCCAGGTCGATATGACCCGGCCAACGGTGAAACTGCTCGACGTGGCGCACGGCAAGGGGACGAAGGCTCGCGAAGTGACGATCCTCTGGGAGGCTCACGATCGCAACATGGCTCGCCGACCGATCACGCTGTCCTTCGCGACGGCCCCAGAAGGCCCCTGGCTGCCCTTCGCCGCCAACATCGAGAACAGCGGCCATCACACCTGGAACATGCCGCAGAGTGGGCCGGTCAGTTTCTACACCCGAGTGGAAGCGGTCGATATGGTCGGCAACGTCGGCTCGGACCAGTCCGTCAAGGCGACGTCGATCGACACCTCTCATCCGACGGTGTCCATCCTCGGAGTCGAGACAGGCGAGAAGTAACAGGCCGACGGATGATCTCATTCGCCGCTTGCGGCCTGGCGGGTTGCACCGCCAGGCCGCAAGCGGCGAACGTGTTTTCTCAAAGCATCTTGACCTCGCATGCGCTCTCTCGTCTCATGTCCAGAGACGATACCCTCCAGGGAGAGCGCTCATGTCCTCAGTACGCGAGTTCGGCGCCAGGGGCGACGGTAAGACCGACGACACCGAAGCCTTGCAGCACGCCATCCAGCGCGGCGACGGGCTGGTCGTCTTTCCGCGCGGCGACTATGTCCTCAGCAAATCGCTGACCATTCCTCTCGATGCTCACGGGCCGCTCAGTCTCGCCGGTCAGGCCGGCACGGCGCGCCTCTTGATGCGCGGCCCGGGACCGGCGCTCCATCTGACCGGCACCCATCGCCGTTCCGCTCTGCCCGCTCACTTCGAGGAGAAAGTCTGGCTCAAGG
>JBBSDR010001582.1:0-2056 GCA_038240465.1 Gemmatales bacterium | reverse complement strand
ATGCTGCGTGCGGAAACCCAAGCGATGTTGGCGGAAGGTGCCAACGCGGAGGGTTTCCGGCAGTGGGCGGAGCGATTACTGCGCTTGGTCATCTGCTCGCGGCCAGGACGCCATTCCGAGCCACGAAAAATTCAGAGATGGGAAATGTCTCTTATGCAAAAAGCATAGGGAATGGGGGAAAGTACAGCAGGATAGTGAGCCTCCAGAGTGGAATTGCGAACGACCACCGAGAATAAGTCGATCAGGACAGCCATGTTCCCCTCGCTGCAAGGCCGACCACGCAATCTGCTCAGGCCTCCTCGATCTTCGCCTTGAGGCTGAAGCCGCTGAGCGTCAAGGAGACGTTTCCGTCGCCCTCGCCCAGCTTTCGCATGATGGCTCCACCTGGTTCGACGGCAACGACGCGTCCGCCCCGCTCGATCAGGGCGTTGATCTCTTCCGTACCGAAAAAGGCGATCCCGTCGTGGATGTCGATCCGAATGCCGACCTCGATCTCACGCATGAGAAGCCTCCAGGTTTCCCCGCCGGAATGTCCGCGAGCGGCTTCCTCGGGAAGCGGTCGCATCGTGGCGAAACTGTCCGAACCTCCCGGCACTGGGTACAACAGGTGAAGGTTCGCGACAAATTATACCATCCCGCTATGTCTGAAACTGCTCCTCTCTTGACGATCCCCGAACACGAGATTCGCCGGCACGGTCCAGGGAACGCGCTGGGAGTGTGTTGGCGGCAGTGGCGCGCGGAACGGCGACTGCGGAGGAGCGGAGTGCGCTTCCGCGACACCGACATCGCAGTGGTAGCGGCGGCATACGCGGCCATGAGTGCAGCGGAGTTCGAGGCAGTCAACGGCCGGCAGGACTGGGCCAACTGGCGAACGATTCCGCGCTGTCTCAGCGGCCACATACTGGACCGGCCGCTGCGCGTGCTCGACCTCGGCTGCGGCACCGGCAGCTCGGCGCTCGTCCTGGCCCACTACTGTCCGGCGGGCAGCCACATCACGGGCTACGAGCTGGCCGAGCCGCTCCTGGAGCTGGCGCGTCGCCGCGACTACCGCTGCCGCGACGGTTCGACTACAAAGGTTGACTTCGTCTGTCAGGGGGTGACCGAGACGCTGCACGAGGCCGCCAGAGGTGCGGTCGCCTCTGGCAGCGTGGACGTCGTCAACGCCAGCGGCGTCGTCGGGCATCATCTGAATGAGAACACGATCCTGCCGCTGATCGAGGAGATTCGCCGCGTGCTAGCCCCGACTGGCGTCGCCATGCTCGACGTGGGGCCGACGCTGCCCCGCCTCGTGCTGGCCCAGCTCATGACCGCGGCCGGCTTTCAGACCGCCGGACATTACCGGAGCTGGTGGGGCGATCCGACGGGGGAGGCGGTGTTTCGATTTGCCGGGACGGAGAGCTGACCGAGCTGGAAGGACAGGGAGATGCCGCCTGGCGGTGAGTTCGACGCCTCCGCCGCAAGAACCACGTTGAAATCGGTTCGCGTGCCACATCCACCTCTCAGGAACATGCCCGGTGCATTGCAGCCATGTGCATGAGCTTCCGACAGGTCCCGAAGCCCGCCTGATCCGCTGAATGATACCAATCGCTGCTGTGCCACAAGCGGTCGTAGAGCCCGATTGACGCACAGCAACTCACTCAGCGTGGCGGCGTCGACGATTCGTCTTGCACTTCTTGCGATCGTCGGGTTGGATCGGAATCACCTTGTTGCAGCGGTACATGTGCACCATGCGAATCAGCCAGTCGTTGAAGCCACTGACCTCGAGCACGGCGACGAACGAAGCATCCGAGTGCAGCCACGAGTGGCTGAGCTGCTGGAAAAAACGTTACTCTTCTCCTACCTGGACTTTCGCAGATTCTTCTGAACAAAACGTCACTACATTTGGGCATCGGCTGGGATGAAGTTGAAGGGGGTTCCTCCTATTCTTATGGGTAGTATCAACAATCCTTAAGAGACAGGAGGTTCCCCCATGTGGACTATGATACTTTCCCTGCAACCCATCGTCGATGAACTCGACACCGCTTTCACCCAGCCCTCCTTCGGCACCGCCTGTGAT
>JBBSDR010001581.1:0-2060 GCA_038240465.1 Gemmatales bacterium | reverse complement strand
CACCGGTCGCTTACGCTCCCGGCTCGCCTCAGCGTGACAGCTTCCAAGGAGTCATGAATGGCGAAACGCACGCGCTGGTGGGGCTTGGCCGGTCTTGGGGGAGCGGCGTTCCTGGCCTGGAGTGGCAGCGCCCACGCCGCACCCACCCCGGCCCAGATCCTCGCCTTTACCCCCCATCAGACCGGCATCGAGTGTTCCACGCCCAATGCCGAGCAGCAGAAATCCTGCAAGGTCACTCTCCTCAAGGACCGCAAGGGCAGTGGCTGGCTGATGACCGACGGCGCCGGCCAGCCTCTGCGCAGGTTCTACGACAGCAACAGCGACAACAAGATCGACGTCTGGTCCTACTTCAAGGACGGCGTCGAGGTCTATCGCGAGATGGACTCGAACTTCAACGGCAAGCCCGATCAGTATCGCTGGCTCAACAGCGCCGGCACGCGCTGGGGCATCGACGTCAACGAGGACGGCCGGATCGATTCCTGGAAGATGATCTCGCCCGAAGAGGTCAGCCAGGAAGTGCTGCAGGCCGTCGCCAGCGGCGATTACTCGCGCATCCAGGCCGTGCTGATGACCGAGGCCGAGATCAAGGCCCTCGAACTGGCGCCCGCCGAGGCCCAGAAGATGCGTGCCTCGCTCAAACAGGCGCAGACGCGCTTCAACGAGATGGCCGCCAAGCTCAAGGGCATGGAGAAGATCAACTGGCTGCACCTCGAATCGGGGATGCCGCAGTGCCGGGCCGCCGACGCCGTCAACTCGCGCTATGAACTGATCCGCCAGCCGCGCAACACCGTCATCTACGAGGCGGCCGGCAAGAACGATTGGATGCAGACCGGCGAGATGGTCAAACTCGGCGACGCCTGGCGGCTTGTCGAAGGACCGTCGCAGGGGGCCTCTGCCGTCGAGCAGTCGCCGCCGGCGACGGGAGTCAGCAGCGCGGTCAGCAGCAATCCGAAACTGCAGAAAAAGGTCGATGAGTTGACTGCTCTCGACAAGAACCCGCCGGCCTCGGGTGGTTCCGGACCGAACCCGGAGGTGGTCAAGTACAACCTCAAGCGTGCCGACATTCTCGAAGACATCATCGCGGAACTGCCAGCCAAGGAGCGTGAGAACTGGACTCGCCAGGTGGCCGACAGCCTGTCAACCGCCATGCAGAACAGCAGCGAGGACAAGACGGGGCGCGAACGCCTGGAGCGTCTGGAGAAGCAGATTGTTGAGGCGATGCCGGGGAGTCCGCTGGCCGCTTTCGTCTCGTATCGCAACCTGCAGGGGTGGTACTCCGTCGCCCTGCTCGAGAAGGGGGCCGACTACGCCAAGGTCCAGCAGGCGTGGGTGGACAAGCTGGCGAAGTTCGCCAGCACCTATCCGAAGGCCGACGACACCGCCGAGGCCCTGCTGCAACTGGGTATGACGTGCGAGTTCCTCGCCAAGGAGCCGGACGCGAAGAAGTGGTATGTGCAGTTGGCGAAGGATTTCGCGGACAAGTCACAGGCGGTCAAGGCGCGCGGCGCAGTGAAGCGTCTCGACCTGGAGGGCAAGGAACTGGAACTGAGCGGTCCAACGCTCGAGGGCAGCGTCTACGACGTCAGCAAGTCGCGCGGCAAGGTCGTGGTCGTCTACTACTGGGCAAGCTGGAACTCGGCGACGACAGGCGACTTCACGAAGTTGAAGCAGCTCGCCGACGCGAACAAGGGCATCGAGGTGGTGTGCGTCAATCTCGACAGCGGCGCCGAGGAAGCGAGCAGTTTCCTGAAGCGAACGCCCAGCCCCGGAGTGACGCTGCATCAGCCGGGCGGTCTCGAGAGTTCGCTGGCGACGGATCACGGCATCATGGTATTGCCGAACGTGTTCCTGGTGGGCAAGGACGGCAAGGTCGTGAGCCGGACGTTGCAGGTGGGAGCGCTCGACGATGAGGTGAAGAAGTTGCTGAAGTGATTGCGGCTCGGCAAACCATCTCCGATGCTCTGCAACTGTAACTCTGAGGCGAGCCGGGAGCGTGAGCGAACCGCGTTACATCGTAATACCGGCGCGGTCCCGTCCGGGGCGCCCCGAGGTTCGTTTTT
>JBBSDR010001580.1:0-2063 GCA_038240465.1 Gemmatales bacterium | reverse complement strand
CGGAGGAGGGACGGCGGCTGAAGCGAGCGCCGGGACGTGTTGCGGCATTGGCGGCGATGCCGGACGTGGAGTTGGGTCCGGTGCTGGCGTTCCGGGCGCTGCTGATGCTGGAGCACGGGCGGCTGCGTGAGGCGTTGCCGCTGGCGGACAGGGCGATTCGTCTGAGTCCGCAGGATGCCCGGGGCTGGTACGTTCGCGGCAAGGTGCGTCTGGAGCGACTGGCGATTGGGGCGCTGGCGGACTTGCAGAAGGCAGCGGAACTGAGTGGGAACAAGGATGCGGAGGTCCTCGAAGCGCTGGCGGAGGCGCGGCGTCTGTCGGGCTTCTGAAAGGCGAGCGGCACAGCGTCAGCGTGCCGGTGGAGTGACGAAACCATGAGTATTGTTCAAATTCAGAAAGTGAGAAAGAATTCCTGTCTGGGTCCGTCAGCGAAGAACAAACACTCCTTCAAAACGTCCTGTCCGACCAACACGTCGATGTTCGGCAAGGGCTGCGTCAATTCGGATACGAGAAGGGTGGGAAAAAGGAGAGGCTGGCTGCCGGTCACACCTGTTGGACCGGCGATCGCCAGCATCACAGAGCAAAGGTTGACGCGCACCAGGCCGCTCGCGGTGGTGGATGATCTGCTTCCGTAGTAACCGATTCCGAAATGCTGAATGACAACAGGGGAAACGGCCGAAATCGTGCAGCCTGTGTCGATGAGGCCGCGCAGTCGGAGCATGGGTGGGACGGCATGACTCACAGCCTGAAGCGCGGTGATATCCTGCTGGTCGAGGCCGACCAGTACCTCTAACTCAAAGCCCTCAACAGTCTGTTGGAGTTTCAGGATCGGCATGGCCAGCAATAGGGAGAGATTCGGACAAGCGGTTCCTCGGTGAGGATCTGCTGAATCAGAAACGATTGACGCGGGAAGCGCCGAGAGCCTTCGCCTTTCGCATCCAGAAAGGATGGGAACAGGCCAAGGACCTCCGTTCCCTTGACGAGGACGAACTCCTGCTCGTGTCCTTCCGCAAGCAGGCGGGGCAACTCCTTTCGGAAGGTCATCCATTCCGTGTAGAGCGGACTCTCGGGCGGCAGGTCTGGCATTTCGGTGTAGTGGACAGTCCGGGGTTTATCGTTGCTCATCTCGGCTCCTCTTCCAGCAACGCATTCTATCCTCGCCTCTGCTCCAACGCAGCGCGAATTGGGTTTAAACTCGAGGCACAGGAAAAAGGGTTACAATTCCAGGAGGCAACAGACACGGAAGTTGCCGTCGGGGCCGCCGGGGGCGCGCCAGGAGCGGCGGGCGGTACGGTAGCTATACCCGTCGTGGGACGCGCGGCTGGACGTGTTCACCGACATCACCGTGGATCACCAGACTCTCTGCCCACCTGAACCTTGCCTGAGAAGAAGACAGACCGTCACGAAGTCCTCACGACGCAGACGACGCGGAAGCCAAAGTCGGATAGGGAGAAGCTGGAGTGGAGCTTGAAGCGGACAGCCGAGCGACAGTTCCGGCCATTGACTCTCCACGACCCACCCCGCAGGACTCGCCGATCGTGCGGGCTAGTTGCTGGACCTGAAGGATCTTTGAGCATAGTGAGGTCGTAAGGAGCGTACCAGTCGAGACACCACTCCCAGACGTTGCCGTGCATGTCGAACAGCCCAAAGGTATTGGCGGGGTAGGAACCGACTGCAGTCGTCCGGTGGAGATGTGTACTCCTCGGCGCTCCACCGTAGGGATAGTTGCCGTCGAAGTTGGCCTGTTTGGAAGAGAGGCAATCGCCGAAATGAAAGGGCTTTGAAAGAGGCGCACCTCCTCGACAAGAATACTCCCATTCCGCCTCAGTGGGTAAGCGATACAAGCGCCCAGATTGCTTTTCTTCAGGCACTTCCGAGAGCAGGCCACAAAACGCAACGGCATCGTCGTGCGAGATGTTCTCGACCGGGAGGCGGCTGGAGTCCAGCTTCTTGAAATGCGTTTTGCGGGCTCCTGACTTCGAGAAATAACTGGGGTTGTTGCCCACTACCCGCTGGTACCCCTCCTGTGTGACCGGAAAGACGTCCATGAAGAAAGGCTGCGT
>JBBSDR010001579.1:0-2069 GCA_038240465.1 Gemmatales bacterium | reverse complement strand
TCGGCCAGGCGCAGGGCGCGGTGGGCCAACTCAATCGTCGGCACGTCGCCCCAGAGAGTCGCTTCGTTGAGGCGGACCGAGACGGCGAGGTTCAGATCGGCCAGGTCGGCGTCCTGCATCAAGGCCCGGCGAACGTGCAGGGCAATCTCCAGGTCGCGCATATCGACCCCGTCGATGGGTGCAGCCAGAGCGGCTGCGGTCGTGCTGAGGAGCAGGAGCATTCCGGCCAGCAGGCGCTGCAATGAGAGGATGGTATTCATCGGGGTCCCCTTTCTTCGGTCAGGACGTCCCGGGGCGAATCAGGACGCATCCTGCGAAAAACCCGTCTGCATGAATTATGCGTGGACCCCGATGATGAAGAGGGACGGCGGTTCGAGATTTCCTCAAGTTGAGCGCACGCCCTGAGAAGGGCGTCCGGTGGCGCAGATTGGTGGGCGGGACATGCAACGTCAACCAACGCACGACTTGCCGTTTCGCGCCGGTCCTATCAGATGTGCAGCGCCCGTCCTGCCACCGCGAGCGCTGCCTCGCGCACCGCCTCCGACAGCGTTGGATGCCCATGGCAGATGCGGGCGATATCTTCCGCCGAACCGCTAAACTCCATCACGGCGACGCACTCCGCCAGCAGTTCGCTGACGCGCGGTCCGAACAGGTGAACACCCAGGACTCGATCCGTCTTGGCATCCGCCAGCACTTTCACCAGTCCCTCTGTCTCATCCATGCAGCGGGCGCGGGCGTTGGCCTGGAACGGAAACTTGCCGACACGGAACTCGCGTCCACTCTCGCGGAGTTGCTCTTCAGTCTGGCCGACAGACGCCAGTTCCGGCCAGGTGTAGATGACGCTTGGAATGGTGTCATGCCGGAGCGTGGTCTTCTGGCCGGCCAGCCGCTCCGCGACGGCGCTGCCCTCGTCCTCCGCCTTGTGGGCCAGCATCGGTCCTTCGATGAGATCGCCGATCGCATAGATCCCCGGCACGCTCGTCGCCCAGCCATCCTTGACCACCACCCGGCCGCTCTTCTCATCGAGCGCGACGCCGGCTTCCTTGAGGCCGAGGTTTGCCGTGTACGGCCTGCGCCCGACCGCGACCAGCACCCTGTCTCCCTCCATCACGATTTCCTTGTCGTTCTGAGTGGCGCGCACGGTGACTTTTCCGTCCGCCACTTTCGCCTCGACGACGCGAGTGTCCAGTTGAATCGTCAGCCCCTGCTTCTCGAGCGAACGCTTGAGCAGCGTGGCCAACTCGGTGTCGGCGAAGGGGATAATACGCGGCAACGCCTCGACAACACTCACCTTCGCGCCGAGACGGTTCCAGACAGAGCCGAGTTCCAGGCCGATGTAGCCGGCGCCGACGACAATGAGGTGATCCGGCACACGCTCGAACGTCAGCGCCTCGGTCGAGGTGACGATGTGGACGCCATCGAAGGGCAGCGAGGGAATCCGCACCGGCTCGCTGCCGGTGGCCAGGATGACGCTGCGGCCGAGCAAGGCAGTTTCAGTACCTTCGCCGCTGACAACGACCTCATGGCGTTCGCCCGCGCGCTTTCCGGTCAGGCGCGCGGCACCCGTGACAACCCGAATGCGGTGCTTGCGCATCAGGCCGGCGACTCCCTTGGTGAGGGTCTTGACGACGCCGTCCTTGCGCGCGAGCAGGGCGGCGAGATCGAGCTGGACGCCGGCGACATTGATGCCGTGATGGGCCAGTTGTGAGCGGGTGTGGACGAACAGTTCGCTCGAATCGAGCAGGGCCTTGCTGGGGATGCAACCAACGTTAAGACAGGTGCCGCCGAGTGTGGCTCGCTTCTCGACGATGGCCACCGTCATGCCGAGCTGGGCCGCGCGAATGGCGGCGACATAGCCTCCCGGTCCCGCACCGATCACGATCGCATCGAACTCGTCGGCCATCGTCGTCTCCGGCTGGCGTTCAAACGGACACCATTGCAATCACCACGGATCAGGCGGCTCGCCTGATCTTTCTGACTTCTCGTGGTGCAGGCGGCTCGCCTGCTCTTTCTGTCTTGCCGTGGTGCAGGCGGCTCGCCTGCTCTTTCTGTCTTGCCGTGGTGCAGGC
>JBBSDR010001578.1:0-2079 GCA_038240465.1 Gemmatales bacterium | reverse complement strand
CATCGCGGTGAGTGACGAGGGGGAGGAAGTGCAGACGACTGCAGCACTTCCTCCCCCTCAGCGTTTTGGGGAGATCAAAGGAAGCTGATGTCCCAAACCGGGCTGACCACGAGGTCTGGTTCCGCGATGGAGGCGCAAGATGCCCACGTTTCTCGTCTGGAATGTTCGCAAACAGCCTCTTTCAGGTCTTGTCGTCCGGCTTGTGCAAGAACATGGAGTCGATGTGCTGCTTCTCATTGAGAGGCCAAACTCGGAAAGGGAATTACTGCAAGTTCTTGGAACGGTCGCGAACTTCACGAAGGTGCCAAGTCAGGAAGGGTTTGGCCTGTACACACGCCTTGGAGGGGGAGCTTTCCAGAGAATCACTCCTCCTGAGCCAAACGAACAAACCGATTATTGGCGATTTCGGCTGAGCGGAGCCGTCAGCATCAGCCTCGTGGCAATTCATGGGCCAGACAGGTACAATACCCCTGACGATTCGGATCGCCGTTTTTTCTTCAGCAGGTTCCACGAGAATATCAAAGGCGTGGAGGCTGCCGTCCAGCACAAGCGCACACTGGTTTTCGGGGATTTTAACGTGAACCCATTTGAGGAATCGCTCGGAGGGCTGCAAGGGCTTCATGCGATCTCGGTGAAGGAAGTGGGTGGGAAGCCTTTTCGCGAGGTGGGCGGGGTTCATCATGAGTTCTTTTTCAACCCGATGTGGTCGTGCTACGGCGGCACCCGGAACCGGCCGCAGGCGACATACTACTTCACCAAATCTCGCGAACACGAGATCTACTGGCACATGATCGATCAGGTGGTGTTGCGGCCGGACTTGCTCCCATTCTTCGTGGAGAATCGCCTTCGGATCTTGAACCGAGCAGGTCCCTTTGACCTCGTAACTCGCTCAGGCCATCCGGACAAGACGAACGCCTCGGATCATCTCCCAATCCTGTTTCATCTGACTCGGCGACGGCGGAGGAGTTCCCATGCCTAGAAGAATTCAGCAATTGTGGCCCGATTTTCAGGCCGAACCACGGCCTCGTACGATCCGACGCCTCCTTCTCGAAGCCGGGGCAGGCCTGGGTGAACAGACCGGGAATAGGATCCAATTTGTCGTCGATTCCACGCCGGGGTTGAAGGGAAAGGGTTTTGCACACGACTGCTATCTCTTTGCTCCGGCTTTGTCCTACCGCTATCCACTCTGCAAAGTGGGGGAGGCGGGCGAGCCGTATCCTGTTGTTCTGATCGGAGACGGTACGTTTCAGAAAGGGATCGAAGCAAAAGACGAAGCCACCTTGATGGAGAACCTCCGCCTGCTTTTTCACGCGGATGCAACAAAACGCGCCGTCTTGCAACTCCTCGACATTCTCTCGTAATATCCGAAGGTCGAGAACATGAGGCCCTGCGCATGACTTCTTCACCAAATCACATTCCGCTTCTGGCCACGGTGGCAGGACTGTATCGCTTCTCGCGCGTCAGGTAGGAATTCCCGTCGCGACCGCAATTCCGGGGTGGATGCGCGAGAGGCGTTGAGGCCGGTAACCAGACTGTTCCGCACGGTGACGACGACCAGCGCGCGAACTTCAACAGCGGCACTGAGCGGTCACCCGGATGGGAGCCTCCTCGGTGCCAGGAACGAGGTCCGTGTTTTCGCACAGGTGCGAACATCAAGTCCGGTGCCGTGTCCAGCAAGTGCGGGTTCGGCTCCCTCTCCTTCCGCCGATCACTCGAGGACCAGCCGCCAGCCGCCGGCCCCGGCGATGCGATGACCGCCCACATGCATACGTCCGCCCCACAACAGCCACGGCAACAAGCTCAAGGGGACATTGCCGTACACGCCGCCGCCGATCACTCCATGAAGCAGAAAGCGCTGCCGGCCTCGACTCGACCACTTCTCCTGCTCGAACGGCTCGTAACAATGCTCCAGCATTGGCACCGCCTCGGCCGCCTGCCGCAGCGCCCGGAAGTCCGCCTCCAGGGGTTCGCCGTACAGCCGAAACAGTTCGCCGACACTGCGTAACGCCGCCCGAAACAGGTCCGCAAGCGATGGCACCTCGATCGGTCTCTTTTTCTTCCTCTCCTCCACGGCTTCTT
>JBBSDR010001577.1:0-2085 GCA_038240465.1 Gemmatales bacterium | reverse complement strand
TGTTCGCGTTCGACAAGCGTGTTGCCGATCCAGACAACGCGATCGCCGTCGCGCAACTCGAACTTCTCGGCAGCGGCTGCGGATGACGGAAGCAGACAGAGAAGCGGCAGCCAGAGGCAGGGTTTCATGATTCGTCTCGCGGTCAAGGAGGGCCTATCTCGCATGATACGACCTGACTCTACCATCGAACCGCGCGGGCCGTATGTTTAGCCGCGACAACGTTGTCGCGCTCCGCTCCGAGGACTCCGCGTCGCGGCTAACCGAGGACTGTGCCGCGATGGTATCATGCGGCTGTTCGCTTTCTCCTCTCACGAGGCCCTCCGATGAGCGCTTTTCATACTGCCGTGCAGGACTACGTCGAGGCCGTTGTCACTGAATCGCATCGCGACATTGTCACCCCGGCCAACGCCGTTCTCGAAATCATCGAACAGGTCGAGGAACGCGATGCCTCCTGGGCCTTGATTGCCCTGGGCGACGTTCTCGCCCGGCCGCACGGACCCTATCACGCCATGACTTCGTGCCTGTGCGAGGCGTTGCTCCGTCGTGGGGGAGATCACTGGCTCATCGTTGGCCCGATCGTCGAGCGCTTTCGCGAGACCCTCATCGCCGCCGCGGACTTTCATCAGGAGTTGCGCCGGCGCTGTCGGGCGGCTGACGCCGATCCAGTCAGTGAGGTTCGCAAACGCGGCACTGTCTGGAAAACGCTCGAACAGGAATGGCCCTGGCAAACCTACGCCGCCAGTTCGCTCGAATTGTTCTGTCTGCCGCTGCTGCCGATCCTGGCCCACTTTCCCCCCGCTCGCCAGTTGCTCCGCGCCAATCCGGCTGCCCTCGATAGCGCCATCCTGCTCGCCCGCGAAATCGACGGCCTGGAGGAGATTGTTCGCATCGTCGAGGAGAATGCTGCCGAGGGGTCCGTGGACCCGGCCGATGGCGTCGAACTGGCCCTGGATCAGGTCGCCTCCGCCCTTGCCCTTGGAGCCGGTGCGCGGGAGGAGACCAACGCGGCCCTGGTGGAACTGTATCGCTCTCTCGACTCTGTCGAACGGGCTTTGCGCGATCGTGCGCTGTGCCGTCTAGGGGAACTGATCGCGGGGGCGGATGCGAGTCTCCTCGGCGGTCCGGGACGGCTGGCCGGCAGCCTTGTCGAGACGGGCGGCGATCCGCAAATCGCCCTCGACGCCCTGATGGGCCGTCTGCCGCAGTTTCTGGACGCCGGCAATGCCTTCCTGGCTGCCTGTCTCGCAGACGCGCCGCGGGGTGTGGATGCAGCGGAGCAGGTGAAGCAGCGCGGGGCCGAACTGGCCGCGCGCATGCCCGGCGAAGCGGGTGCCTATCAGGCATCGCCCTCGTTCTGCCTTGGCGTCATCGCCATGCTGTCGCGTTCGCCCGAGGCGCGGAAACGCTGGTGCGGCGATGCCACCCCGATCGAAAAAGCCCGACAGTTGGGGCGGGGCGTTGGGGCGGCCAGTTTCCTGCGCAAGATGCTGCAAGTGTTGGACGATGAGACGCTCCTCGTGCTGGAGCCGGAACTGCAGCGCGGCTGGAAGGTGACGATTCGCGGCGTCGCCGACAACTTTCAACTGCACACGCTGCTTGCCGGCGCGCTCGTCGGTCCGGTCTACGAAGGTTGGATTCCCGGCGTCGTCGGCGTGATGCGCGACGGCGAGGCCGAACCGCCGAATCCGGGCCGGCCGCTCGACCGCCGCGCCGTTGGACTGGCGCGCAACCTCCCCTGCACTCCGGACGACCTGACCGTCTACAGCCATGTCCAGCTCTGGAACTGGGAGGCGCTTCAGGCCGACGGCAGCTTGCCGGACAACCCCAGCGCCACCAGCGCTCACATCATCCGGAACGAGGACGTGCCGGCGGACATCGCGCGCTTCGAGGGCAATCGGCTCGTGCTGGTCGGAGCGTGTCCGTACGCGCGATCGTGGCCCAGCGGCCGAATGTTCCACGGCATGCACGGCGACCTGGCCATTGAGGAGAACCTCGATCGCGAGACCGTCTCGACCTGGCTGCACCGCCTGGCCACGGCGCCGCGCTGAGGAATGGTTACGCAACTTCTCTCTTTCTTGCCGCTTG
>JBBSDR010001576.1:0-2095 GCA_038240465.1 Gemmatales bacterium | reverse complement strand
TCTTCATTTCGGATTTCGGATTTCGGATTTCGGATTTTCTGAGTGTTTTGTGGAGTTATGCCTGGAGATTCTGTAACATTTCGCGTTTTGACACCAGACGCTGGCCGCGGCATTCGTCGATGTGCAGCGCCTTGAGCAGCCGGCGGCGCAACTCGGCCTGCATGTTCTCGATGGCGCTCGAGGACGTGCTGGGCAGGGTGATGGTGCCACCGGCGCGGCGATCGTGTCCGCCCGCCCGCCCGAGGTTGCCGACGACCCCCTTGAGCATCTCGCCGGCCTGGGCATTCTCGACCGCCGCCCGCACCGACAGGATCAGCTTGTCCTTGTAGACGCCGGCACAGACAGCCCAATCGACGGCCTCGAAACGGACCAGGAAATCGACGACCTCGGCGGCCAACTCCGGCTGCGGCAACTCGTTTACCCAACTGATGATCAGACGATCGTAGATAAACGAGCTTTGCAGCGCTTGCAGCAGGCACTCGAAGTGAGTTTGCGGCAGACGGGCATTGCGGATGCGCGCCAGCAGGTCCTTGTTGGCCAGGGGATAGAGGAACTGCAAGGCGCGATCGTCCAGCGGACCGGCCTCCCGCGGATAGCCCGAAACCTCCGTCTCGATGCCGTACAGCAGCCCCGTCGCCAGCCGGGCCGGCAGCGTGAGGCCCTGCTCGATGAGGTAACTGGTTACGAGAGAACAGGTGGCGCCGAGACTGCGGCGAACATCGACGAACGGCACGCCTTCCAGGTCGCCCTTGGTATCGTGATGATCGATTACGGCGTAGAGCGGCACCGTCGCGTCGAAGCTGTGCCGGCCGGTGTTCGGCTGGCTATCGACCATGACCAGGGCCTCGCCTTCCTCGAACTTGATCTTGCCGATCGATTCCAACTCGAGGTTCAACAACTCGACCATGGCCTTGTTCTCAGCACGGCTGATCAGGCCATCCCGCGTCAAGCGGGTCCGAATGCCCAGGCAGTTCTCGACCAGATGGGCCAGGCCCATCATGCTGCCCAGGCTGTCCGGGTCGGGATGAACGTGCGACACGAATGAGACCGAACTGAAGTGTGACAGCCCGTCCAGAAAACGGTCGGAACGGTGTGTCATCATGGTTCGTCCACTCATGGCGACTTCGGCGCTTCTGCGCGCCATGGCTTTTAGACCTCCAATGGACTCAGGAATCACCATCCCTGGCACTGTACAAATTATAGGGTGACTTGAGCTTCCCGCCAAGAGACCTGGCTGCGTTGATGGTACTCCCCTTCTCTGAACTCCGTTGCCAGCCGGCACGTTGTCGGCTCGCCCTTCCGACAATCAATACCCTTTTTTCGCGGTATCGGCCATCATTGCCCTCGTGTCCTTCATGGACCTTTTTCCACGCTCGGGCAGACAATCGTCTCAACGCCTCAGAGCGGCGGCAGAACACGCCGCTTACCGGAGACGCAAAGCTTGCCTGGCCGCTACGTCAGCCGCGCGAAAAACAAGGGATCGCCGTACGCAGGGGTTGTCGCGCGGCGTAATATGAAAGGGCCAACTGATGACGCCGGTTCCGGTCTTGCTCCTCTCGTGTCGGCACCCTGACTGCCGGAACCGGCGTCACCCTTCTTCCCCTTCGGGGACCCAGGTTGGCTGCTCGAACGATCTGTACCACCTTCATTCATACATGTGGGGATGTTGAGTCCCCCCTGCATTTCATCGGCGGAGGCCACATGACAGGATGCCAGGGCCTGGTTTGCGTTCGCTTCCCCGGACAGCAGGCCATTGAGGCCGCTCTCCCCGCGGAGGAACACCGTTCGTTCGAGGCGTGCCGCATGGTCCTGTTCGAGGAACCTCTTCTCGACGAAGAGGCGTATTCTCTGGATCACTGGCTCGACCTGAACGCCTGAACCGAATACCGATGGTGCCGGTTCTTCAGAGATCCTAGCTTCTCCAGCCCCTCACTGCAAGAGTGCGGTCAAGGACCCAGCTCTGAGGAATAGGAAGCGGCTCGGTCTGTTTCGGGCTGGCCGGCTCTTTCGCGCTCCAGCAACGGCGGCACGGCGGACGGACCCGAAGCGGAACTTCGAGTTTTCCTCACTCACCCAGACGCTTCGGAACCCGCCT
>JBBSDR010001575.1:0-2096 GCA_038240465.1 Gemmatales bacterium | reverse complement strand
GTTGCTCGCCGGTCTGCACCGGATCGCCCAGGCCAATGCGTTTCCAGCCGGTGCGGTCGCGCTGGACCAGCACCTGCGGTTCCTTGGAGTCGAACGAGCCAACCGCGTGCCGCTCCATGTTCGGCTTGCCTGGGAGCGGAGACTCAACCTTGATTGGATCCTGTTCCGGCTTCTTGTCCTTGTCGGGCTTCTTGTCCTTGTCCGCTGGCTTCGAGGAGTCGGCAGGCTTGTCCGTCGATTTGGGGGGATCGGCGGGCTTATCCTTGTCAGTAGGTTTCGAGGAGTCGGCAGGCTTGTCCCTGTCATCGGGAGTGGTGTCGTTCGGGCGGGTAGTGACTCGGGTGTCGTTGCCGAGGGTGTTCCACAGAACGACGCCGAGAACGCCGAGAAGTACGACGGCCGCCAGCGGCAGGACCCAGCGCAGCCAGGGCGCTTTGCGGAACAGCGGCAACGCCAGCAGCGCATTGTCCGGATCGCCCTCGACGGCATGCGCTGGGTGAGCGGGGGCCTTGGCGACGGCCGCCGGCTTGGGGGAGGTTTTGGATGGTCGGCCGTGGATCAGGGCGTACATGCGCCGCTTGGCCGTCGGCGGCACCAAAGCGGGTTCGCCCAGCACGAGAGTGAGGATCTGGTGCGTGGCCGCGATTTCCGACAGGTGAACGTCCGACTCGAGGCAGATCTTTTCGAGTTCGGCGATCTCCTCGCCGGAGAGTTCGTTGTCCAGGTAGGCGGCGACGCGATTGGCGTCGAAGCGTTCGCCGGGGCCGACGTCGGTCGGCGTCGTCAGCCGGCGGCGACGGGTGACCTGCTTG
The DNA here is from genome assembly GCA_038240465.1 of Gemmatales bacterium. GTDB lineage: Bacteria > Planctomycetota > Planctomycetia > Gemmatales > Gemmataceae > JBBRIK01. The sequence continues at coordinate 1,284 of JBBSDR010001575.1, read as the reverse complement.
ATACGGGCCACCAATTCCTGGGCCGCGTCGCTCTCCGCGACTTTCTGGCCGATGGTCTTGATTTCGCCCGGTTCGAGCGTGTCGTCGAGATAGGCCAGCAGGGTTCGCAACGTCAAGCGCATGATTTCATCCTCCTCTGAGAATGATAGTGGCGCCCGACGACGGATTTCGTGCAGAAAAAAATCGGGATAGCGGCTCCCAGCGCGAGGCGAAACTCCACAAAAGCGTCGCCCAGCCGCTATCCCGAGGGTGGCGAGCCAGGAAACCCGGCTGCCATCATGAACTTTAGCCGGCTCGATTCCCGTTCGCAACGCGGGCCAGTGAGCGCCGAGCGAGATTGACCGCGATTCGAGTCCGAGTTTGACGGCAGGGAGAGATGCGCGGCTGCCCTTCCCTGAATGGCATCAACATCTATAATGACTTTTTCTTACCCTCCTTCCGATTCCACCCACGAGACGGGATCGGTCTCGTTTGACGCGAAAGGGTGTGGACGTGGCTGACACGATGCTTTGGGCGGCGGGGTTCTGGCCGGGGGTGATCAACATCCTGCTGCTGGTGATCGGGATCTTCCTCATCCTGGTCGTCCTGATTCAGAAAGGCAAGGGCGGCGGCCTGTCCGGGGCCTTCGGCGGCGCCGGCGGTTCCAGCGCGTTCGGCAGCCGCGCCGGCGATGCGTTCACTCGCTTCACCATCATCGTCGCCTCTATCTGGGTGTTGCTGATCATGCTGCTGGTGAAGATTACTTCCAACTAGATCTGAGCCGCAAGGGGTCCGTGTGCTGCTGAGCATGACCGGCTACGCCGACGCCCATTTGCAGACCGAGGCGATCAACGTCGCCATCGAACTGCGGGCGGTCAACAACCGCTATTTGAAGGTTACTCTCCGCTCGGTCGAACCGTATCACCTCCTCGAATCCGAGGTCGAGAAGGTACTGCGGCGCACCGTCAAGCGCGGTACGATCCAGGTCCACCTGCGCTGCCAGCGTCAGGCTGCCGTCCAGGATTACCAGATCAACACCGTCGCCCTGCACAGCTACCTGCGCCAGGTGCGTCAGGTGGCCTCGGAACTCGGCGTGCCGGAACCGCCCGCGGCGCTGCTGGCCCAGGTGCTGGCGTTGCCCGGAGTGGTGCCGGAAGTCGGTTACGATACCGCGCACCTCGACCAGGACTGGCCGGCCATCGAGAAGACGCTGGAGGAAGCGCTCGGCCGGCTGCAGACGATGCGCCGGGAAGAGGGCCGGTCGATGGCCCAGGAACTGCTCTCGTTGCGCGACTTCATCGGCGG
>JBBSDR010001574.1:0-2096 GCA_038240465.1 Gemmatales bacterium | reverse complement strand
CGGCTGGCGTGACCCCCACTCGCGGTACTTTCTCATATCGCTCGCGGCTGATGCACACTTCTGATTCAGATCGCTCAAAGAAACAACGGCCCGCTAAAGGGCTAGAAACCGGTCTTTTCTCAGGATTGGTTTTTAGGTTAGGTTGCTCCTTGCATGGAAGCAAGGAGGTGATGCATGGCGCATTCTTGGCCGTCGGAGACGGTCTTTAGGCAGTTGACATTGGATGTCGAGGATCGGAGTTGCCCGCACTGTGGCCACACGATGCATGTGTGTACCCATCGCGATCGGCGACTCTTTACTTTGGAAGGGCCGTTGCAGTTGAAACTGCGGTTGTTTCACTGCCCGATCGTGGGCTGCCAGGGCCACACCAAGACGTTCAGTTCCGATGCAGAAATGGGCCTGACCATGCCTTGGTGGTTGATCGGCTGGGATCTGTTCGCTTGGATCGGCCATCGCCGGCTGTCACGGCACTGGTCAGTCCCGCAGATTCGTGCGGAGTTGCGTGACAGCTTCGCGGTCGAGCTGTCGGAAGATGCCGTTGAACGGTACATCCATCGTTACCAGATCATGCTGGCGGCCCGGCAGCAGGACTTCGAGTTGTTGCGTGACCTGTACCGCGACGCGGCGGGCTTTCATTTGACGATCGACGGCTTGCAGCCGGAAAAAGGGCATGAAACGCTGTACGTGGTGCGGGAGGTCGGCCAAAAACGGGTCTGGTTTGCGGAGCCGTTGGTCTCCAGTTGCGAGGCCGAGGTCCGCCGCCTGCTGGTGCGCGCCCGCGAGATGGCCGAACAGTTGGGAAAGCCCGTCGTGTCGTGGATGTCGGACAAGCAAGAGGCCTTTGTGAAGGGCATTGCCGCCGAGTTTCCGGAGGTGCCGCACCGTTATTGTCAGAATCACTTCCTGCGTGACTTGGCCAAGCCGATGCTGGAGCAAGACAGCCACGCCAAGGTCAAGATGCGGAGCAAGATTCGAGGCTTGCGTGCGATCGAGCGCGAGGTGTTGGAGCAGCAGCAATCCGCTCTCGAATGCCCGACCGCGAACTCTGGCTGCGGTGAGGAACTGCTGGCCGGCCAGGCTGGGGGAGAAGTCGTGCTGGAATATTGTGCCGCAGTACGGGGAATTCTCAACGATGACCAAGGGGGCCCGCTGCATCCGCCCGGCCTGCGGATGGCGGAGGCCTTGGGGGAAGTGAACGAGTCCTTGCAGCGAAATCTGGCTGCGAAAAAAGGGGGGCTGCCGAGAACCAAATCGGACGGCTCTCGGGCTGCATCAGCCGAGGACTTGCCGAGGTCGAAGCGATCCAGGAACAAATCCGCGGCTTTGTCGGCGACGTCCAGAAGGTAGAGCAAACGCTGGCTCCCGAGAACGGCTCGTCGGAGTTGCGACAACGGCAATTCGACGACCTGCAACAGGCTTTCTCGAAGAAACCGGATCCGGTCTACGAGCACATGGCCAAGGTCATGGCCAGTTTCCAACCTGGGCTATTCGCGGGAGGCGACTCGGATCTGGCCCAAGACAACCTCGATCTGGAACGCTTCTTCCGCCTGCCCAAGGGTCATGAACGGCGGATTCACGGCCACCACCACGCAGGTATCCGTATCGTTTTGGAAGGCCCCACGCTCGTCCTGGCACTGAACGCACACGAGCAACATCCCGAACCCTTCACACCGGCCGAGTTAGCTCCCTATCGCACAGCTCAAATGCCGAAGTGTCAGAGCGACGCCCTCGCGCGACGCTCCATCATGCGTAAAGCCCGCTCATCAAAACAACGGAAGAAGCTGCTTGCCGACCTCGAACGCCGCTACAACACATCCTAGCCCTTTAGCGGGCCATTGTAAAAATAAGCTGGAATTCCCAAGTTCGCCGTGCTGGATATACTTCATCCAGCACGGCGTTCTTATGCGCAGAGGCGAAGGCCGGGAAAGCTATGCGAACATTTGAGGCGTGAAACGTTTCGCGAATTGCAGCAGTACGGGTTCCTCTTCTCTGTTCCTGGCGTGTTTCCAACGACTGCTTGGGAGGGCGCTTATGGCGGGCGTGGATTTCCGGCGACTACGAGAACGGGTTTCGCTTGAAATAGTACAGTTCACCGT
>JBBSDR010001573.1:0-2100 GCA_038240465.1 Gemmatales bacterium | reverse complement strand
GAATGATTCACTTTCTTGCCGGGGTAATATTCCTCCGAATGCCGCTCAACCGAGAGTGCTCTCCCAGGCCAGATACGCCTCGACCCACTCGAAGCCAGCGGGCTTCTGTTTCGGCCATTCGAGCGAGTGAATGTCGATCCTGTAGTCCTTGCCCTGGTAGCGGCAGACGGCATCGACGCCGAAACCGGTCTCACGACAGCGCAACTCCACGACCTCCACTTCCTCGCCGATGACCTTCGCCTTGAACGGACAAACGACGTTCTCCTCGACCATGTTCACGAGGCCCATGTGAGCCTCCTGCTCGTCGTTGCAATCGACGGTGGCTTCCTCGATCAGGGCATCCAGGCGGGCTTCGTCCTTCTTCGAGTTTTTCTTCGCCATGAGAGGTCCCCTCAAGGGTGACAAGTTTTCGAGCCTGGCTTCTCCTCGTGCCAGCTTTGTTCTGCTTCCGCCAGCCACTTCTCGTCGATCTCGACTTGATCCTGTTCGGCATTTTACGAGGGTTCGACCGCGAGACGAATGAGATCGGCAAGCGAGCGGATCGCTTGCGGCGCGGCCAGGTAGCTGATGCCGCGATGCAGATGCAACCGCAACTGCCGGGCCAGCACCTCGTCCGTCGTCCCCAGCCCGTCCTGCTCGCAGCGCTCCTTCAGCAGGGCCAGATACAGTTCGTGCGCCTCGCCGGCGAAGACCTGCCAGCTCATCTCGACATTGCTGTCGGCGGGAATCTCCAGCGGCGTTGGCGGTGACGGCTGCCGCAGCGACAGGCAGAACGCCCAGCGACAGAGGATGTTCCACTGGCCGACGCCCGTCTTCGTCTTGAGCCGGATCAACTGCTCGCGGGCCTGCGCCGACAGACGAATCTGCTTGATGCTCATGCCGATTCCTCCAGTCCGGCCGGCGGATCGTCATCGCGCCAGAAGTACCCTTCTTCGCCGATCGTCCGCCGCGTTGCTTCCTCATAGCGCAGGTGATACGCCCGCGCCAGCGACGGCTGCAACAACTGATAGTAGTATTGATCGACCTCGGTATCCGTGGACAGGATGATGACCTGATGGCTGGCGCTCGGAAAGTAGCGCTCGACGAGATGCTGGCGATGGGTGGCGTCGAGGCGAGCCATCGGCGTGTCGATGACGGCGGGCAGCGGTCGCGCGGAAGCCCGCGCCAGGCCCCATAGCATCGACACGGCAAACAGTTGCTTCTCGCCCTCGCTGAGCCGTTGCCGGCTGATGGCCTGCCCGGCGACGTCGAACAGCGTGACGGCGAACGTGGCCGGGTCGATCAGGATGCGCTCGACAAGACTCTGCTTGCGGAGCAGATAGCGGAAGCACTCGCTGATGAGTCCTGACAGCCGATCGATCTTGCTGGCGGTGGCGCGGTGCAAGAACTCCTGCATGGTGCCGCGCGTCCGGCCTGCCAACTCGATCATGCGCTTCTGGTCCTCGCGCTTGAACTCCACCTGCCACAGTCCTTCGAGCTGTCGTTCGCACTGCTGCCGTTCCTTCTTCAACCCCTCGCTGACGGCATCGATCCGCCTGGCCTGGTCGTCGAACTGGGTGAGCGCCTGGGTGGCCTTCTTGAGCCGGTCAACGAGGCGTGCCAGGTCATCCTCGCCGGGGACGGCTTGCAGCGCTCGTTCGAGGTCCTCGCGCTCGCCGGTGATGACGGCCAGCCTTTCCAGCAGAAACCCCGCGTCGGACTTCAGTTCGACCAGTCGTTGTCCTTGCAGATGTCCAAGGAGGGATCGTCCGGCCGTCGAAAGTGCCAGCCGTCGCGGCGCGGACACAGCCGGTTGCCGCGCCTGGCGATCGCGCGCTAAATGTTCGCGGACCAGGCGCAGCGCGTCGGCATCCGCCTTGTTCCGCCGCAGGACAGCGAGCAACTCCTCATCGCGTTCCTCCAGCAGCCGGCCAACGATCTCGGCCTCGGCAGTCTCCTCTTCGCGCCGATCCTGTTCGGCCACTCGCCCCAGCAGTTCCGGCACCAGCGCCAGAGGCAGTTCGCCGCCGGCCAGCGCGAACAGTCTCTCTTCGGTTTCCTGCGATAACGCCTTCAGTTCGGCCAGCCGGCGCAGGCGCTGTTCGTGGTCTTCGCGGTGCT
>JBBSDR010001572.1:0-2102 GCA_038240465.1 Gemmatales bacterium | reverse complement strand
TCGCGCTGCTGCGTTCGTTCCGGCATCACAACTCGGACCACGGCCCGGCCGATCACTACATCCTGACCGGCTACTTTCCCCAGGCCGGCTTCAATCCCGGTCTCAAACCGAACAACCAGCGGCCGGCGCATGGCTCCGTCATCGCTCGCAAGCTCGGGCCGCGCGGGTCCGTGCCGCCGTATGTCTGCCTGCCGAAGATGCATCCCAGTTGTGGCTCCGCTTACCTTGGCGCGGGGGCCGCGCCGTTTGTCATTGACGCCGATCCCAACGCGCCCGGCTTCAGCGTCCCCGACATCGTGCCGCCGCCCGCCCTCGAAGCGTCACGGCTCGACGACCGCAAGGGCCTTCTCGGCAAACTCGATCGCTTCCAGCAAACGAGCGAGGCGAAGGCCAATCGCGATGCGCAGACGGTCAGCGTCTTCCAGCAAAAGGCGTTCGATCTGATGACCTCGCCGGCCGCCAAGAAGGCGTTCGACATCCACAGCGAGTCGGCGAAACTGCGCGACGAGTATGGCCGCAACAACCTCGGCCAGTCGTGCCTGATGGCCCGGCGACTCGTCGAGGCCGGCGTGCGCTGCGTCACCATCGACCACAGCAACTGGGACACGCACGACAACAACTTCAAAACGCTCAAGGGCGGCCTGCTGCCGGCCCTTGACGCCGGACTCTCGACGATGTTGCGCGACCTGGGCGAACGCGGCTTGCTGGAGACGACGCTGCTTGTTGTCACGGGCGAGTTCGGCCGGACGCCGCGCATCAACGCGAACGCCGGCCGCGATCACTGGGGACCGGCCTTCACCGTGCTGCTCGCCGGCGGCGGCATCAAGGGTGGACGCATCATCGGCAAGAGCGATGCGCGAGCCGAGAAGCCAGCCTCGCCGCCGTATGGGCCGGAGGACCTCTATGCGACGGTCTTCCATCAGTTGGGGATCGATCCGCGCGAGGAGTTCCGCACTCCCGAGGGCCGGCCCGTACCCATCGTCAACAACGGCAAGGTGATCGACGAGATTCTGTGAGCCAACCGCCCTGCCGCTTGCGGCTTGGCGGGTTCAGGCCGCCAAGCCGCAAGCGGCATCGTCGTTGAGGGACCATCCCATGACTCGCTTCCTCGCTGCGCTATTGCTTGTCGTCAGCGCCGCCTCTGTCCGCGCCGATCCTCCCGTGGCGCTGTATATCTTTCCTGCCGGCGGCCAGCGCGGCCAGACCATTGACGTCAAGGTCGGCGGCCTGTTCCTCCACGAGCGCTGCGGCTTCGAGATGCTCGGTCCTGGCGTCACTGCCCCTGCGGAACTGCGCCGCGGCTCGACGCTCTGGATCGAGGGACCGCTGCTGCCGCTGCCCGATTCGCAGCGCCAGGAAGACTATCCGTCCGACATGGCCGGGCAACTGAAGATTGCCGCGGACGCTCCTCTGGGAATGCGCTCGTGGCGCACCTGGACGTCGCAGGGCGTCACGCCGGCCAAACGCTTCGTCGTCGGCGATCTGCCCGAGATTGTCGAGAAAGAGATTGAAGGCGCTCCGGTCCCCGTGCGCGTCAATCTGCCGGTGACGATCAATGGCCGAATCTATCCCCAGGAAGACGTCGATATCTGGACGGTGTCGCTGCGCAAGGGCCAGAGCCTGACAGCCGTCGTCGAGGCGGCGCGGCTGGGTTCGCCGCTCGATGCGCGTCTCGAAGTGCGCGATCCCGAGGGCCGGCTGCTAATCGAGAATGACGATGCCTTCGGAGCCGATCCCGCACTGAGGTTCGTCGCCCCTGCCGATGGCGTCTATCAGGTGAAAATCCACGACGTCAACTACAAGGGCAGCCAGGCTCACGTCTACCGGCTGACGCTGACGACCGATCCGCACGTCGAGCGCGTCTTTCCGCTCGGCGGCCGGCGCGGCACTCGTGCTGCGTTCTCTCTCACCGGCCAGGGGATGCCCGACGCGCCCCAGGCCATCGATCTGCCCGCGACCGCGCCGGCCTCCTTTCTGGCGCGTGTCTCGGCCGGCGGCAAGTTGACGAACGCCTTTCCGCTCGACCTTGACGACCTTCCCGAGGCGGTTGAGGGCAAGGACGCGGGGACACTCGCGATCCCCGTCATCGCGAATGGCCGGAT
>JBBSDR010001571.1:0-2105 GCA_038240465.1 Gemmatales bacterium | reverse complement strand
CGCCGCGGCGGATCCCTCTCCCGAATCGCCGCGCTCGCTCAGTTTCTCCGCTCTGTCCGCCTTGCAGGACCTGCCCGAAGAGTATCGGCCGCGCATCCAGGCCGTCCTTCGTAAACCCGTCCTGCACGTTCGCGGCCCCGTCGAGTCGTTCCGCTGCGAGCCGCGCACCTACCAGTGGCTGCTCGAACACCCCGACCGCGCCGTCAAGGCATGGCTGCGCATGGGCGCCAAGTGCATGACGATCGACGATCGCGGCAATGGCCGGTTCGGCTGCAAGGACAAGGACGGCAGCGATGTGTACTGGGACACGGTCGTCCGCACTCCCGAATTGCGCGTCTGGTATGCCGAGGGCATGGTCAAGCCGAGCCTGCTTCTGCCGCAGGTCCCGGTGCGAGCCGTGTTCGTCCTGCAAATGGTCGAGGGACAGGACGCCAAGGGAAGACGACTGATGCGTCACCAGGGCGAGTTGATCTTGCAGACCGACAGCAGGGCCGCCTCACTGGCCGCCCGCATCCTCGGCGCTTCGGCCCCGCACATGGCCGAGCAGTACGTCGGCCAGATCCAGACGTTCTTCGGCGCTCTCGCCTGGTATCTCAACGAACACCCCGACCGCAGCCGTATGCTGTTCGCCGAGTGACGTCTTGCAGTCGAGGTCGCCAGAGTTCCGGTGCGGCAACCTATCCCGAAGTCTGGCGACTTCGGCTACGTTTCCTCCATGAACGCTGGACGCGCTCCGCTCCGAGGACTCCGCGTCGCGGCTAACCGGGGTGCCGATCACTCCTCCTCGTCATCCTTCAGCAAATCGGGCTTGCCGAACTGCGTCAGATCGACCTGCCCGCGCACTTCCGCCTCCACTAACTTCAAGCGCATTTCCAGATCGCGCACTTTCGCCTGCAGCGCATCGACCTTGACAGAGGGATCGTCGCGCGGCCGGGGACGAGGCACGACCGGATAGCCGAGTTGCCGTTGCAAGGCCGCGAACAGATAGAGCGGATCGCGGCCTCGACTGGCCCGTGCGATCTTGCCCTCCTTCTCGCCAAAGAGCGGCGCCAGCGATGGTTCGTACTCGGGCGACTGCCGCTTTTGCTCCTTGACGTGGAATGAGGAACGCAGCCAGATCAGATCGCTCAGATCGATCAGCCCCAACTGGCGGCGCACCACCTCGATGAACTGCTTCCAGTTGTCATCGAAAACCGAATCGTCGGCCATGCTGCGCAAACCCTCGTCGTAGCCGAGCCGGTTTCGGCTGATCACCTCGAGCTGGTAGACGAACAGGCCCGCTGGACTTACCGAGCCGATGCGATACTCGGCCTCGCGCTCCAGCACCAGGAGGCCGGCGTCGATACCGAAACGGCGATTCTCCAACTCCGTATTTTCGACGATGTAAGCCTGGAAGCGCGTGAAGTAGTGGCCCAGGCGCGCGAAGCCGGTCGAGAGCAGGCCGGTATGCTTCACCTCGGACGCCAGGAACTGGATCGCGTAAGGCAGGCTTGTCGTGGACAGGATCTCCTCGTGGATGCGTTCCAGCACGTCCTGGGTGGCCATGCCTTCGGCGAGACGCTCGCGCAGGGTGCGGAAGAAGTAGATTTGCTCGATGTACTCTTCACGGTCGAGAATCCTGGCGCTGCTCATCCCGTCATCATAGCGTTCCCGGCGCTGCTACAATAGGGCCGACGTCAACACCCGGAGGGAACTCTCATGACTGCGAAACGTGTGCTGAGTGTCGGCCAGTGTTTTCCCGATCAGTCCCGGCTGTCGGCTTACCTGCGCCAGCGGTTCGATGCGGAAGTCATCGTGGCCCCGGACGAAGCCGCCGCCCGACAACAACTGTCGAGTGAGTCCTTCGCTCTCGTGCTGGTCAATCGGCTTTTTGACGCCGATGGCGCCTCGGGACTCGATTTCATTCGGGAGTTGAAGAAGGAAGTGGAAGTGCCGTTGATGCTGGTAAGCAACCTCACGGAGGCCCAGCAGGAGGCGATCGAGGCGGGAGCGCTGGCGGGGTTCGGCAAGGCGGAACTGGGACTGCCGGCGACGGAACACTGTCTGCGAGCGGTCCTGGGAAAAGGCGGCGAGCCGAGAGCGTAAGAGATCGTCCAGCTTTCGCT
>JBBSDR010001570.1:0-2118 GCA_038240465.1 Gemmatales bacterium | reverse complement strand
CTCCCGCCAGCGCGACATAGCCGCCATAGCCGAGAAACACCGCCAGGGCCAGCCGCAAGCGCCGGTGGACGAAACTGATGACGGGCAGGACGATCCAGGCGAGAGCCAGGACAACGCCGGCCGCGGCCCCGCAGCGGACGCCCTGACGCCACAGGGGAGTGCCGTCGTCGAGCTTGCCGCTGAACCACAGGTAGCCGCCGTAGGTCAGGAATGCGGTGGCGGCCAGGCGCAGGCCCCATCTCTGCAAGTTCGGCTGTCCCGCGACCATGCGCGAGCCGAAAAAGACGAGGATGCCGACGATCAGGCCGAGAAAGCACGGATCGGCACTTTCGAGGAAGGCGAGTAAGTTGTGAGCCGCGCTATCGAAGTCCACGCGGCTGAGGCGCTGGAGAAAATCGGTCATGGAGGGATTCCAGGCGGGAGGCAGGATATTACAAGATAGCCTAAGAAGAGGAGAATGGCCTGTCAAGGCGAGCCGAGGCGAGGTTTGGATTCGAGTTCCGCCAGCAGTTGCCGCCAGCTTTCGCGTTCGCGCGCCGGCTCGAAAAGTGGACGTTGCCGCTCGCAATGTACTTGCAAATCGCGGTAGAAGTCCGCGTCGGTCTCCACTCGAACCATCAGGTCCGCCAGAGCCTGTGTGTCCTCATAGGGAAAGAAGCCGGGATAATCGTCGCCGAGCAGGCCGATCGAGCCGGCGATATGCGACGACAGCACCGGCACCGACAGCGTCACGGCCTCGGAAATGACGTTCGCCCCGCCCTCCAGCCGCGAGGTCAGCGACAGCAGCCGGCAGCGCGACAGGATACGCAGCGCCTTGCCGCGCGGCTGTTCGCCGAGCCAGCGATAACGCGGATTCGACGCCTGTTCGGCGCGGGCGGCCTCGGCCATGTCATCGCTCAGGGCCGCACCGAGATGCACGACACGAATCCGCGACGATGCCGGCAGCAGACGGGCGGCGCGGGCGGTGCGGAAAGGGTCCTTCACCTCACGCAGATGTCCCATCACGCACACCTCGAAGGCTCGCCCGGATGGCTTCTGGCGCGAAGGAGGCGGCTCGACCGATTGATAGATAACGCGGACGCGCGGACGCAGCGATTCCGGCAGTTCATCGCCGGCCAGCGGTTGGAGGACGACGAGGAAGTTCGCCAGTTCCAGGGACTCGCGAGCCTCGGGGCTGGTGTGAATGTCGCCATAGACGTCGGTGCCGGTCAGGGCGAGGACGATGGGCGTTCCGGGCTGTTCGATGCCGAATCGCTTGATCGCGGCATGGCTCTTCCTCGCATGCAGTGCGATGAGCAGATCGCGCTGTTGACCGCGATAGTCCGTGTCGATTTCGACGCGATGGCCGAGTTCCTTGAGGAACCGCGCCCAGCGGAGCGCCGTGATGCGGTTGCCCTGGCGAGACTGGGCCGGCGCGGGAGTGACGAGGAGGATCTTCATGGCTGAACGGCGCAGGTGCGAAAGCCAGCCCACACGTCGCGGCGGTCTGGGGTGTAGAAGTTGCGCCAGGTGTTTCGCAACAGACGGGCGCGCGTGGCCCAGCAGCCGCCGCGAAGCACCTTGTGCGTGCGCCACCAGGGTTGCGAGTATTCCTTGTACGGATCGACGACAAAACCGGGATAAGGCAGAAAATCGCTCGCTGTCCACTCCCAGACGTTGCCGATCATCTGCCGGCAGCCGAAGGGACTGTCGCCGGACTCCAGCGCCGCCACATCGACACAACCCAGGCGCAGACCATCCAGGTTGGCGCTATTGAATGTCGGCGCGTCCTCGCCCCGGGGAAAGCGGCGTTTGTCGAGACCGCTCGCGGCCAGTTCCCATTCCGCCTCGGTGGGCAAACGCCGGTTCGCCCAGCGACAGTAGGCATCGGCCTCATACCAGTTGACGTGAATCACCGGCCGATCCGGCTCCAGGGACACGAGCCGATCGAAGTCTCGCCGCGTCCAGATCGCCTGCTTGCTCCAGTAGACAGGATGCTCGGCATTGTTCGCGGTGCGCCATTTCCAGCCCGCATCGCTCCACAACTCGCGCCGCCGATAGCCGTCGTCCTCCACGAACGCGGCGAATTCTTCCTGCGTCACCGGCGCGCGAGCGATGGCGAACGGCTTCACCTCGACG
>JBBSDR010001569.1:0-2123 GCA_038240465.1 Gemmatales bacterium | reverse complement strand
CGCTCGAAGACTCGCGTCGCGGCTAACCCATGTTTCGGCCCTCTCGGCGCGAGAGGCTGGGACATCGCCTCAGCACATGGGGAGATATTCAATTCGACTGGTCCATTCAAGCATCTCGGTGCAGCCATTGAGAATGAGAATCTCATCAATGGCGAGTCCAATCGACATTCGCCGATCCACGATCACAAGTCCAGCCATGGGATCGCCCGCGTTGATGCGGAGGATGGCCGCATCGGTCATCGTGTTCCGGTCGTGGGAGAGGACGACACGTCCGTTCGCTGCCGCCCAGGCAAGGACAGTCGCGTCATTTATCCCCATGAGACCGGAATCCTGCACCCGGACGAGATCGAGGGCCGGTTCACGGGCCAGCAGACCTCGGGTGATACGGCCATCGAACTCCTCGTCAGTCAGAAACCGAAGCATTGCCCGCCTTGTGTGAGAGTCCAGCTTTTTGACGTGCGAGGAGTTTGGCCTTCAACTCGCCTGGCGGAGAAGTGTGGCCGAGCTGCTCTGTCCGAGCGCGGATCGCGACGGCTTCCTTCTCACGCCTGGCCAGATACTCGGTGATTTCTTCAGGATGCAGCAGCGCCCAGGCCAGCACGGCATGGACGTCGGCCAACGAGAGAGTGTCAAACGCCTGAACAATGTCCTCGGCGGTCCCTCCTTGATCCCGAACAGCAAGAACGCTATCGAGACTGACGCGCGAGTCACCTACGCGCAAACCGCCAGTTTCATCGTCGTGCAAGGGTACAGGGATAGGCGGTAGCGGGATGGTCATCATCACCCTTCCTTTCCGCAAGTGAATCCGATCGGAAAGCGCTCATACTCAGTAAGCAGGATTCGTGATGAGCCGTCAAGGGTAAGATTCCCGTTTGGGGCGAGGATTTTGCGCACTCTGTAGCACTCGCGGAGTGTACTCTTAATCGTGCGAGTGTTCGCTCGAAGGAGCGGAGTGATGCGTAGTTGCGATTGCAAGGCGCTGGGTTCCAGCAGCCCAGAGAACCCGCAAGCGAGTGTGGAATTGAGCATGAGCTGGTCCCGCAGCAGGCCGCAAGTGTCCTGCCGGGTTCGGGATCGAGTGTCGGTCGCGCAGGGCGAGTTCGCCCTGATCCGCGAGGCAGGCCGTTGGCTGCGAGTGGGCGTCGAGGCCAGGCGCGAGAAGGTGCAAGGACCAGTCATTAGCCTGCACGCGGAGACTGCCCAGTTGTTCGAGGAGTTTCAGGGCCGAGTGACTTTACGAGCCGACGTGTACGGCCAGTTTCAGCGGGTTCGCGTGGTCCTGTCGCGGGCGGAGTACGCTCATGCCTGCGACGCCCGTCGTGATGGGCAGCGAGTCGAGGTGACGGGCATTCTTCAGAGGGACGCGCGAGCGAAGCTGTTCGATCTGCTGGAACCGCGCGGATTCCGGGTGCAGCCATCGGCCACGGTTTTACCTTGAAGTTCGGGCTGGGTTTGGGTTCGGGGCTTGACCCATTTTCCGCGTCGGGTCCCGACACCGTCCCGGCGACAGCGATTGTGACGGGCGGGGCGGCCCGATATACTGCGGGGATGAGGAGTTGAGTCATCGCCCCGAGGAAGGCCCATGACCGTTCGCTTGCCAGGCGTCATCCCGCCGCAGGGTGCCACCGTAGCCATCCGGATCGAACTCACCGCCCAGGCCAACATCACGCCGTATGTCGCCCGTCAAAAGGTGACCGGGTTCGTGATCCTGGAAATCAGCGACCGGATGCGCGGGGACCAACCCGAACTTGTCGTTGGGGACCGGCTCTGCTGGTCCGTGCCGGTGGTGCTCACGTCTCCAACTCGGGGAGTTGTCGGGAAGGTGGGAGAGATTCTGGTCGATGCGACGACAGGTGAGTTGCTTGTGGAGAAGGACACCGTGCAGAGGATGAGTGATGACGCCGATCGCCTCGCTGAGCGTTCCCCACTTTAAGCAAGAGCAGGACGCCTCTTGCACGGCAGCCTGTTTCCGCATGGTACTCGCCTATTACGGTCGCACTCATTCCGAGGACGAACTCAGGCAACTGCTGGGGACCGGGCCGCGCGGGACTCCGGCTCGGAATGTTATGCACCTGCAAAGAAAAGGGGTCAAACCCCCATCCACAATGGGTATTTATTTGGTT
>JBBSDR010001568.1:0-2126 GCA_038240465.1 Gemmatales bacterium | reverse complement strand
TCACGAATGCCCCAGTCAGAAGCAAAACGAGGATGACGGCCGCCGGCCCCAGGAAGCCGATCTGCCAGGCGGCGCAGCAGGCGAAGACCGCCGTCAGCGACATCGCGCCGAGCCAGACGCGCACGGCGTTCCTCATGCCCCAGATGCGACTGTAGGTGTTGACGCCTTCTTCCTCATCCTGCGAGCCGCGAATCTTGCGGCCGATCTCGATCACCAGGCCATTGAAGTAACTGACGACGACAAACCAGAGCAGGCCCGGAGGCGGATTGTCGCTCGCCGGCCGCCAGTCACAGGCCGTCGCGTAGAAATCGACCAGCGGCACGATAATCATGTGCGAAACCATATAGGGAATGTGCCGGCTCTTGAGCCATTCGGCGACGAAAAACTCCTTGCTCATCAAGACCAGATAGGTCCACGTCACCCCGAGCAGGAGCAGCAGCGCCGTGTCCAGCCACAGCGCCAGACCGAGTTGGATCAGGCCCGTCAGGACAAAGACGACGCCCAGTTCGCGCAGCGCGACCAGGCCGCGCGGCACGGCACGATAAGGACGATAGCGCGAATCCTCCTCGAAGTCCTTGAACTCGTCGGCGATGCGCAACTGGAGAAAGAAGAGGAAGGCCGTCGCGTAGGCAACGAGAAGCGAGAGGGGCTGCGGAACGACAATGCCACCGGCCTGCTGGCTCCGCAGCAGAGCGGAGAAGCAGACGGCCGACGAGCTGAACGCCGCGATGAGCAGACCATGAGCGATGACCGGAAACCGCTCGCGCTGATAGACCCACCAGCGATTCGCCATGCTTGCTTACGCCTTTGCCTTGCCGCGTGCCAGGACGCGATGCGCTCGCGCGAAGTCGCCCGAACACAACGCGCCGATGATCGACAGTTCGCCCGCCAGACACACGGCCGCACACACCTCGGCCAGGGCGCGGGCATGGCCCGATCCCGCCAGTCCCATGATCTCCAGACAAGCTCGCTGGCTCGGTAAGCCCGTGCCGCCGCCGACCGTGCCGACCATGATGTTCGGCAAGGTAACACACGCATAGAGAGCGCCCGCAGCGACGATCTCGAAACGCGTCACGCCAACCGCCGACTCGGCCACACAGGCCACATCCTGCCCGGTTGCGAGGTAGAGAGCGGCGAGTCCGTTGGCGTAGTGGCCATGCAGGCCCATCGTCCCCGACAGCACGCCGCCCATCGCCGACATCCGCCAGAAGTCGAGCATGCGCTCGGGCGTGGTCCGCAATCGTTTCGCGATCGACTCGGCTGATAGGATCACCTCGGCCGTCACCTTTTTGCCGCGAACCAGCAGGAACGATTGCGCACTGGCCTTCTTGTCGCCGGACATGTTCGCTTCGAGGAAGTGATGCCGCGGCTTGACGGGGCTATTCTGCTCGATCCAGACCACGGCCGCATCGGTCGCCAGCGTCACCATGTTCTGCCCGGAGGCGTCGCCGGTCGTGTACTCGAAGCAGAGAAAGACGTTGCTGCCCTCGACGGTGATGCGCAGATCGGCGAGCTTGCCGTGGCGCGTCGTCGCCTCAGCTTCGCGGCGGAGAGCGTCGATGTGTTCCGTCACCCACAGGACGAACAGGCCCGCCTCGCGCAGACTGGCGAAGGCGAACCCTGGCGCCCGAGTGACTCCCTCGCTGAGCAGCGCCGCCGTGCAGCCGCCCGCCTCGCTCAGCAATTGGCTGCCCCGGCTGTAAGAGGCAACAAGGGCCGCCTCACTCGTGGCCAGTGGGACGTAATAGTCGCCGCGCGCGAACAGGCCGTTCACGCGCAGCGGACCCGCCAGGCCGACCGGCACCTTGACCGTCCCGATGAAGTTCTCGATGTTCTGGCGATAGCGGTCGCGCTGTTCGAGCGTCCGGGTATCGAGCAGTTCGTTGCGGCCGGCAGATCCCTGGGCCAGCAGTTCCCAGCGGCGATCGAGGGCATCATCGCTGACGTGCGCTCCGCCCGGCACTTTCGGCGGCAAGGCGTCGGTGCGCGGCATCAGGTGGGCAAGGATGTCCTCGCGGCTATGTTCGCGCAGCAGGTGTTCGAGGTAACCGCTGGCATGGCGTCGATCGATGGACAAGCTCGGCTCCTATCCGGTGCGACCAGCCCCGAGCGCAAGCGAGGGGTTT
>JBBSDR010001567.1:0-2140 GCA_038240465.1 Gemmatales bacterium | reverse complement strand
GCCCTCTGGTATCCAAACAGCGCTCCGCCCGGACAAGCCGGGCGGCGGCGACAGAGCTTCGGTGATTCTCTTTCATGCCGGGGTAATATCGATGATGTGAAGTCCTCTGCCACTCTGTCCCGTGCCAGCGCGGGTCACACGGCGGACTCGGATCACGACAGGCCGGGCCGCAGTGCGACGGCGTACACCTCGCAGCGGTATACAAACGTTATCGCCAGAGGCTAACCGCTCAGCAATTCCTCGGGCTTCGACCACCGGCAGCGTGTCAGCGCACTCTCCGGGAAATCATCAAGGAACTTTCTCCCCTTGGTCCAGGGGATTTCCTCTCTCCCCTCTTGATCCGCAGCCATTCTTCGTCAACAATCAAGGGAGTCTCGGACTCGCGATACTGCCGGTAGTTCCCCATACTCAAGATCTTTCTGAACTATCGCCGCGATGACAGTGCGGACGCCGCCGGCCGGCTCCACGACCATCTCGAGCCGCACTTCGGCCAGGACGCGGTTTTCATGGACGTCGATCGCATTCCCTTCGGGGTCGATTTCCGCAAACATCTCGATGAGGCGGTCAGCCAGTGCGACATTCTGCTCGCGGTCATTGGCGAGGACTGGCTGGAGGTTCGCTTTGACGAGGGGCCACGCCAAGGCCAACGGCGGCTCGACGATCCTGCCGACTATGTCCGCATCGAAATCGTCTCGGCGCTGGCACGCGGCATTCCGGTCATTCCCGTGCTGGTCGGCCGGGCGCGAATGCCTTCGGAGCAGGAACTGCCCGACAACCTGAAAGACCTGGCGTATCGGCATGCCTCCGAGGCTCGCTCCGGGCCGCACTTCCACGATCATGTCAGCCGGCTCATTCGCGGTATCGAGTATCTTGTCCAGCAGACCGAACGAGCCACGCAGGAACTGGTCCAGCTTCGGCAGGAGGGCGAAAAGGAACTGGCCCGCCTGCTACGCGAAGCCCTGGACAGGACGAAAGGGCAACCAACCGCCGAGGATACCGCAGCGGTCAACATGCTCGTTCGGAGCCACAAGATTCCCGGGGACCGCGCACGGACACTTGTCGGCGAGGTGCGAGAGCAATGGAAGCAGGCCCGGCCTCCCAAACGGAAGGTGGCACAGATCGAATCGCTCGACCTGGGTAAGGGCGTGCGGATGGACTTCACCTGGGTGCCGCCGAGAAGTTTCTGGATGGGCGGTGGTGGTGCTTCTCCCGGCGACAAGCAGGTGGAGATCGCCGAAGGTTTCGCGCTGGGCATCCATCCGGTGACGCAGGCGCAGTGGCGGGCGGTGATGGGCAATAACCCGAGTTGGTTCTCTCGCATTGGAGACGGCAAGGATGACGTCAAAAGCATTTCTGACGCCGACCTGTGGCAGTTTCCCGTGGAACAGGTGTCTTGGAAGGATGTCGAACAGTTCCTGGTCAAGCTCAATGAGCGGGAACATGGCAGTGAATGGACGTATCGCTTGCCGACCGAGGCGGAGTGGGAATATTCTTGTCGGGGAGGGCTGACTTCTAAAGAAGAGTGTTCCTTCCACTTCTACTTCGATCGCCCAGCCAACGACCTCTCGTCCGATCGGGCCAACTTCCACGGCAACTACCCGGATGGCTCGGCCAAGAAGGGAACCTATCTGGAACGGACGACGAAGGTGGGTTCGTATCGCCCCAACCGTCTCGGTCTGTACGATATGCACGGCAACGTCTGGGAGTGGTGCGGCGATTGGTACACAGAGGGTTCGTCCCGGGTAATCCAGGGCGGCGGTTGGGGCAACCACGGCGCCGGCTGCCGGGCGGCGAACCGCGGCGGGAGCGCGCCGTCGTACCGGAGCCTCAGCCTCGGTTTCCGGCTTGCCCGAGTTCCGTCCAGCAAGTAAAGCAAGCGAGAGTGAACGGCTGCGGAGTCCGGAGCGGAGGCCAGTCTGACACTGCACACTGATTCGGATCCCCTGCGAAGGGAAAGCCGATAACGCACACTCCTCGTGAAACGGAAACAATGCTTGACGCGGCGCAGTTTGGCCATTGGTTAGCCGCGACGCGGAGTCCTCGGAGCGGAGCGCGTGGCGCGATAACGCCGGACCCACTCCGCTGATAACCCGGCGCGCGACGGCGCGATAACGCCGGACGCGCTCCGCTCCGAAGACTC
>JBBSDR010001566.1:0-2149 GCA_038240465.1 Gemmatales bacterium | reverse complement strand
GGTGAACTACCCGGTGGGACAGGCGTCTCGCCTGTCCGGACAGGCGAGACGCCTGTCCCACCCGGTATGTTTGAACCTGCCGCTCGCCTTCCAACGCAGCGGCTCGCAACTGTCCGCCGACCGTATCGTCGAAATTCTCCTGGCCGTGCAGGCGGCGCTGCGCAGTGGGTCGCTGACTCCATCCTGACGATAACGGCTTCCGTTGTCGAGGACGTCGTCCAGATCCTCTTGCGTTCTGCTCGTATGACGGCTACTCTTACACCTGAACATTCGTTTCATTTCACATGCTCCACACCCCCGGTCGAGCGAGTGGTCGGTCGGGGTGCGCTCAAGAAGACAAAACGGGGAGGACGATTTCGCGGACTGGCTCGCCGCAAGTTATTGTGAAAACTGGTGTTGCGACTTGTGAACTGGTTTCGGTGTCTGACATCTCTGTTGGCTCGGGCGGCCTGCTGCGCCTTGCTCGGCCGGCCACGCCTGCCTTCTCGCGAGTCATCAATCTGGGGGAGAGCTTGACGCCTGCACAGACTGACTGATGCAAGATGCAAGGGCAAGCGGGCCGTTCGCCAACGTCAAGATAAGCTTCGCCTCTCCGCATTTGAAAGCTGTGCGGCCCAGCCGACCAGGAGTGGTCGCCCAACCTCCTCAGCAACGAGGCCGCGATGTCCGATCTGCCGCTGATCTACACCACCTGAAAGCCACGGGCCGACGTTGAGGCCGGCAGGACCAAGGACGAGCAGTTCGCCGCTGACCTCGCCCAGGTCGTCCGGGGGACCGCCCCGCGCGAGTACAGTGACGCCGTCACCTTCTTCCGCCACTCGTACCCGACGAGAGGCATGAAGGAACTGCTCAAAGCTGTCTGCAAACGCATCTCCGCATCGGCGGTGAAGTCGCCTCCATCATCCGGCTTCAGACCGAGTACGGCGGCGGCAAGACGCATGCCCTGATTGCCCTGGTTCATGCCGTGCGCGGCATGAAGGGCGTCGCAAATATCGCCGAGTTCGTTGAACCGTCTTTGCTGCCGAAAACCAAGGTCCGGGTGGCGGCGCTGGACGGCGAAAACAGCGATCCTGCCGACGGCTTGACCCTTGAAGGCGACTTGCGGGCCTACAGCCTGTGGGGCGAGTTGGCCTACCGTCTCGCCGGGGCCGACGGTTACCGCCGCGTTCAGGAGAGTGACCGCAAACACATCGCCCCCGGTGCCGACACGATCCGCGAACTTTTCGGCGGCGAGCCGACGCTCATCATGCTCGACGAGGTTTCCGTCTATCTCCGCAAGGTGGAGCGCGCCCAGCCTGGGGCCAGCAACCAGTTCACCGCCTTCCTTCAAGCGTTGATCAAGGCCGTCGAGTCGGCGCCCAATGCCGCGTTGGTGCTGACCCTGGCCGTCGGCAAGGACTCGCAGGCCCGCGACGCTTACCGCGAGGAACACGAGCGAGCGATGGTCTCGCTGGCCGAGGCGGAGGCCGTCGCTTCCCGCAAGGCCACGCAGATGAACCCGACCGAGGAGGACGAGACGGCCGACGTACTCCGCCGCCGGCTGTTCGACGACGTGGACATGACCGCCGCAGTTACCGTCTGCGACGGCTACGCCCAGACCTGGAACAACAACCGGGCCAGCCTGCCGCATTCGGCCTTCACCCCCGAGATGAAGGACCAGTTTCGCCGCGGCTATCCTCTGCACCCCGAGACGCTGTCAGTGCTGACCGACAAGATCGCCTCGCTCAGCACGTTCCAGCGGACGCGCGGCATGCTGCGACTTCTGGCCCGCACGGTGCATCTGTTGTGGAAGGACCGGCCCGCCGACGCTTTCGCGATCCATCCGCACCACATCAACCCGGGCTTCGGCCCCATCCGCGATGAGATCACGACCCGTCTGGCCCAGAGCGATTACACGCCAGCGTTGAAGGCTGACGTGGCGGCCGTCGCCGGCGACGATCCCTCCACGGCCCAGCTCCTCGACGTTCGCTTCTACCCCGGCCAACTGCCCATTACGTCCTACATCGCCCGGACCGTCTTCCTGCACACGCTGGCCCACGGCGGCATGTGAATCAGGTTTCGGTGTCCGAGAACTTATCGACCCTCTCATTGACTTTGTTTCATCAAATTCTGCCGCGCAAGCCAGCATGTCTCTGCTAAATAGCGCGGC
>JBBSDR010001565.1:0-2151 GCA_038240465.1 Gemmatales bacterium | reverse complement strand
GGAAAAGGACTCCAGACCAGCACGGATGGTCGCCCCCTTGATGCCGAGGTTCCACGCCGCCGCCGCCGCCGCGAGAACGTTCTCCACCTGGAAACTGATGCGCCCGCCATGCGTCAACGGCACCCGGTCGAGCGAAATCAGCGAACTCTCCTGGTCGCCGTCCGCCAGGATGACGTGATGATCGCGGACGAAGACAGAACGGCCCTGCTTCGCGCGATGCTCCATCACGACGGGATGCTTGCCGTCGCGGCAGAAGAAGGTGATGCTTCCCCGGCACTCCTCGGCCATCTCGGCCACGAGCGGATCGTCCGCCTTGAGGACGGCCGTGCCTGTTTTCGACACCGACTCGACCAGCGCCCGCTTGACGCGGGCCAGTTCCTCGACCGTCTCGATGTCGCCGAGGCCGAGGTGATCGCCTTCGCCGATGTTGGTGACGACGGCGACGTCGCAGCGGTCGAAGCCGAGACCGGCGCGGAGGATGCCGCCGCGAGCCGTTTCCAGGACCGCAACATCGACGCGCGGATTGTACAGGATGGTGCGAGCGCTCTGGGGGCCGCTGCAATCGCCCGACTCGATGCGCCGGCCGTCGATGTAGACGCCCTCGGTGCAGGTGAAGCCGACGCACTTGAAGGCGCGGGCGGCAATGTGGGCGATCAGCCGCGTCGTCGTCGTCTTGCCGTTGACGCCGGTGACGCCAACGATCGGAATACGCCCGTTCTGGCCCTCGGGATAGAGGCGTTCCAGGACAGCGGCGGCCACTGGCTGCTCGCCGCTGTTGGTCTGCAAATGATACTCCAGGCTCGGACGCGGATCGACGCCGACAATGGCGCCGTTCTGGGGTTCGAGAGGCCGGCGGATGTCCGCGACGACGATGTCGATGCCGGCGACGTCCAGGGCGATGATGCGCGCCGCCTCGATTGCCAGCGACTCGATGTCCGGATGAACGCCGACGGTGACGTTCGTCCCCGGAGCGATACCGTCCGCTTGCGTCGAGTGCATCAGCGTGGCGGAGACCAGTTGCTCGCCGACGATCAGCAATCGCCAGACGGAGCCGCTGACCTGTTTCTCGACAAGGACACGGCCTGTTGTCCCCGCCAGCAGCGCGTGGGCATCGAAGACCTGCTGGCGCGTGTGCAGGTTGCCGAGCGCCTTCCGGCTGTCGCATCCCAGCGCCGGATGGAGGACGACGGGCAGGCCGATTTCCTCGGCGACCTGGAAGGCGGCCTCGGCATCGTGGACGACCTCGCACGCGGGGACAGGGAGTCCCGCGCTGCGGAGCAGCGACAGCGTCAGCGCGCGATCGGTCGCGATGGCATCAGCAGCGGCGCTGGTGCGGTCGGGCTGCGTGAACAGCAGGCGGCGCTGGTTCTTGGCGTAGCCGAAGCAGAGCAGGCCATCGGCGTTCAGTGGTCGAACGGGGATGCGCCGTGCGCGGGCTGCTTTCAGCAGCGCGGCCGTGGTTGGGTTGGGCAGAACGCGACGGCACAGGCCGCGCAGTTTCTCTATTTCCCCGGGAACGTCAAAAGGGGTGTCGTGGACAGCGGCGAGGCAGAGGCGCAGCGCGGTGTCGAGAGCGGCCCGGCCGAGGTCCTCGTTCTCGTATTCGACGACGACCTTGTAGACACCTTCTTCGTAGGACTCGCGCGTGCGGCCGAAACCCACTTCGGTGCCGGCCAGCGTCTGCAATTCGAGGGCGACGTGTTCGAGGATATGGCCCTGCCAGGTGCCGCGGCGCAGACGCTCGAAGAACCCGCCGCGCTCGCCGACGCTGCAGCGATGTTCGATCAGGCTGGGCATCCAGGCCATCAAGCGTTCGTTGAAGCCGGCCAACTGGTCCGAGGGAGCATCTTTCAGCGCGCCAAGGTCCAGCCACGCCTCCAGGACGGGATAGCTCGCCCAGATATTTGGGCCGCGCAGCGCGAGGATCTTGCGAAACTGCATGGTGGTCCCTCACGGGGAATAAAGGGCCGGAGAGCAGCAAGAAGCCTGACGAAAACACTTTCGTCATGGCTCGCATCTTGCCAGCCGCGAATCGGGGGTCGAGTTCACAAGCAAAGTACGGGGGCCAGAGCGGCCCTTCCCAAATCGTCAGTGAAAGGTGGAGGATGAGACCGGAGGCCCCTCACTCCAGAAGCTGAAGGGAATGATGGC
>JBBSDR010001564.1:0-2156 GCA_038240465.1 Gemmatales bacterium | reverse complement strand
TTCCGCGAACACTCTCTTGGCCAGTAGAATGACAGTGTTTCACTATCAGCCGGAGTTGTCGTCATGTCTTCCCAGTCCGCTCCTGTCTCCGCTCGCCAGCGCGACGGCATTCGCGCCCCGGCCTCGCGCGAACACACCTTTCGGCCCGACTATCTCTCCTTCGCCGGGACCTATCAGTGCAATTTGACCTGCCCTCATTGCTGCGTTCCCATCGAATGGACCGATCGCCTCGACATCGCGACCGCTCTGCGCTTCCTCGAAGACGCGCGCCGGCAAGGCATCAGCACGCTCGGCCTGACGGGTGGTGAGCCGTTTCTGTATGTCGAGTTCGTCCACGCGATTTGCATGCGGGCCGTCGAACTGGGCTATCGCTTTGACAAGATCATGACCAACGCCGTCTGGCACAACGATGAAGTGCATCTCGAAGCGGTCCTCGGTCCCCTCGCGGCGATGGGCTACAGCGGCAAGATCGGTCTGAGCGTCGATAAGTTTCACGGTATTCATACGGCAAAGATCGTCGAATTCTGTCGTGTCGCCGCCCGGCTCTTTCCGCGTGACAACGTGCTGTCACTCTCCTACGCCAGCCGCCACCCCGACCAGGGCCTCGAACCGGTCCGCGTCCTGGCTCGCGAACTGGACGCCGTCCTCGACTGGTCGCCCCTGCTGCGGCGCTATCTGCTGGTGTCGCCGGAACTGACGATGACGGTGTGCTGGAACCACCTCGCCCCGGTCGAGCGAGCGGAGAAGCTCAGCGGCGCCTGGGACGGCGTCTGGTTCGAGGAGGATTACTGCGAGGGACCAGGCCAGGCGTTGATCGTCAATCCGCGCGGCGACGTCAAACCCTGCTGCGGTTTTGCCTCCGACCTCGATCAGTTGACCATCGCCAACATCTATCAGCACGGCGCAGCCGAGGTGATCGAGCGCGGCCGAGCGCATCCGTATGTCGGCAAGCTGTTCCGCGACGGCTTGACCGCCATTCGCGAGGAAGTGCTGGCGCGCGACCCGGATGCGCTCCCGGCGGCGACGTCGAATCACTGTTATTTCTGCTGGTACGTTCTTACCAAGGGCATTTACGACCAGACGCGCACGGACCCTGCGGATCGCCTAGGCAGCGGGGGACAGTGGGAGAAGTTGCGCTTGACTCTCCCCCTGGCAGGGGCCGCTCCTTCCGGTTGTTCGGGCGGGTCCTGCAAGGGATAAGTTGAAGGCTGCTGTTCCTCAACCCAGACGGAGTCCGTCTCATGTCGCGTTCCCTTCTTGCCGGCTTCCTTGTGCTTGTGGGCGCGGGGCCAGGACTGGCCGCCGACAACGTCATCGATTCGATGGACTCGATTCGCTTCCGCAGTCCGAAAGAGAAGGGCAAGGCGGAACTGGTCGAGGGCAAGGTCGGCAAGGCCGTGCGCTTCACGTTCGACAAGGACAGCCGCAACATCTTCTTCGCGAGCAACCTTCACGGCAAGCCGGAATGGGACAGGGCAGCCGGCTTCTCGTTCTGGCTCAAGGGCGATGGCTCGGATTCGTTCGGCGGCTTACAGTTCATCTTCGACGACGATTTTTCCGTCCGCTACGATTACTGCTTCTCCCTCAAAAGCAAGGAATGGACGAAGGTGACCGTCGCCTGGCGCGATCTCGTCCCTGTTTTGCCGGGGCCGAAGTCGAAGCCGCTCGGCCTGACGGGCGGCAATCCACCGTCGAAGATCAGCGCCCTGTGGTTCGGCAAGTGGTGGTACTGGCGCGACTACCCGGCTCACTCGTTCGCCATCGACGAGATTTGCCTGGAGGAGAAGATCGACCTGGACACGAAGGATTACAAGCCGGCGGGCGCTCCACTTGAGCGAGTGCTGGCAAAGCTGAAGGCCGGCAAGCCAATCACCATCGTGACGGTCGGCGACTCGCTGACCGACACGCACCACTGGGCGAATCTCGAGACCTCCTGGCCGCTGCTGCTCAAGAAGCAGTTGGAAGCGAAATACAAGTCCGAGGTAACCATCGTCAACCCGGCCATTGGTGGCACGCAGTTGCGGCAGAACCTGGTGCTGATGCCGCGCTGGCTCGACGCCCACCCGGAGCCGGACCTGGTGACCTTCTGCTTTGGCTTCAACGACTGGGACAGCGGCATGCGCGGCCCACAATTCCGCGACAGCTATGAGGACGCC
>JBBSDR010001563.1:0-2157 GCA_038240465.1 Gemmatales bacterium | reverse complement strand
GAGAACCGCACAGCAGGGCTGGCCCCCGCGCTCTACCTCACTACCAGCCTGATCCGCGTCCACCGCGGGGCCACACATTTTACGAGACCGCCCGGCGCAAAGCGAAGAGGAAGAAATGAAACACTTCACAAGAGAACTGATCGAGTCGGGACGCTCCCAAGACCGTGCAACCCTGAACCGGCAGGAGGAGTTGTGGGACGAGGCATGCGATCGCTACTTCAGCCAACTCGACACGTTGAAAAGCGACATGCCGCCGGGTCTCAAGCAACTCGTAGACAGTTATTACTTGCATGACGCGATCGTCCAGAGCATGGGGCAGAAGGGCGACGCCTTCTTGATCGTGCTTCAACTCGACACGCCGCCTGGACCACTGCTGGCGTTCACCTATCGCCTTGTCAGAGAACCAATCGTCGAGAAGGAAGCTCTTCCCGCTCACTTGCGCTCTCGTGGAGAAATCGTCGAGTGGCAGTACGACGAGATCGAACGAGTTCCGGGAGAGCCGGTGACCTGGAGTCAGTCCATCCTGTTCAGCAACGGCTGGGAAGTGACGCTCCATTTCTCGGACCTGGCGGTGATGGAGATGGCCTCGCTCTTGCCAGCCAGCGGTGTCAGTTCGGGGTCCGCTCTCTTCTCAACCGGCTCCCCCGTTACCTGATCGCTTCCACCGTCTACTCCGAGGACGTGGCCATGAAACTCAACAAGAATGCCCATTGCTCGTACTGTGGAGTCCCGTTCGTTGTCGGTCAGTCCTGGCCGCGCCAGTGCGCCGGCTGCGAGAACCTGAGCTTTCTCAATCCCATCCCTGTCGCCGCCTGTCTTCTCCCGGTCGATGGCGGGCTGCTCGTCATTCGCAGGGCCATTCCGCCCGCCGTCGGCGAACTGGCCCTGCCCGGCGGCTACATCGACGCCTCTGAAACCTGGCAGCAGGCCGTCGCCCGCGAACTGCGTGAAGAAACCGGCATCAGGGTTGATGCCAGTGAGATCCGCCACTTCGGCACGCACAGTTCTCTGATCGGCGATGGCGTCATGCTCATCTTCGGCATTGCCCCGTCACGCACGGCCGCGGAATTGCCGCCCTTTGCCCCGGAAGACACGGACGCCTCGGAAATGCTGGTGATCAAGGAGAAGCAAAAACTGGCTTTCCCCCTGCACAATCTGGCTGTCGAGGAATATTTCGACAAGTGTGCCGGAACGTCCTGATCGGTCTCAGCTTCAATTCTCGCGGCTTGCCGAAGTGCTGGCCTCGCGGCAGCGGCGGACGATGTTGGGCATGCGCTCCGGCCCTTCCTTCCAGAGCAGCCGCAAACTGTAGATGCCGCGTTCCAGCCGCATCGCCTTCGTGAAGCCGCGACGGATCGCCGCATCGAGATAGACCATCGCCAGATCGCAATGGTCCCCGCGCAACTTCTTCTCGGACTCGGCTACCAGAGCGCCCTTCAGCGTCTCCAGAACTGCCCGTTGATAGAGATCGTCGGGGTCCTCGGTCGGCTGGCTGTGTCCGGGATTGAGGAGGCGCTCGGCCTCACGCACTCGTTCGCGGGTCTGGGCCATCTCTTCGGGCGGAGCGCTGAGGGCCAGCAGTAGCTGGCTCCGGGCAAGGCCGCGGGCATACGAGCGATCCTTGTTGTTCTTCTCGACCAGGCTGGCGTACAGCTTCCGGGCTTGGTCCGCCAGGTTCGTCGCCTCGGCGGAGGGACCACTCTTGTCCAGGTCCAGTTCGGCAAGGCTCAGCAAGCTCCAGCCGAGATCACTGTTGTAATCCGCCACTTCGGAATGCTTGCTGACAAGCTTCTCCTGAATGGCGCGGGCGTCTTCAAAAGCCTTGCGCGAGCGATCCGGATCGTTGTCCCACATGGCGTAATAGCCTTCGTTGGAACGGCTGCGCGCCAACTGGAACTGCGCGTCGGCATCGCTGCTGTCGGCGGCCAATTCCTTGCGGATCAACTCCGACGCCAGGTAAGCTTCCCACGCCTTTGTCTTGTCGTTCATCTCGAGATAGGTATCGCCCAGGTAGCCATAACTCCGCGCCAGGTCGCGGCGAAACTCGCGATTGTTCTTCTCTGCCTGGGTCAACTTCTTGCGGATTTCCAGGCCATCGAGATACGCCTTGATTGCCTCCGGGCGCTTCTTGCGCGAATCGTTTAGTTCGCCCAGCGT
>JBBSDR010001562.1:0-2162 GCA_038240465.1 Gemmatales bacterium | reverse complement strand
GATGGCCCCGCTCGCCCATCCCGCACAGGAGAAATCGCATCAAGGAGACCGGCTCGTGAAACGTGAAATCGTCTGCCTGGCCTTCGGTTTGGTTGCCCTGTCTCACTCCCCGTTGACGGCTCAACCCGGCGGCCCTCGGGGCAATCAGGATGCCGCCCGCTACGGCTGGCTCGCAAGTCTCGCCGAAGGCAAGTCGCAGGCCCAGAAAACCGGCAAACCGCTGATGGCGGTGGTGCGCTGCGTGCCTTGAACGGCCTGCCGTGAATTCGACGGGCAGGTTGTCCGTCTCCAGCAGATCAAAGACATCGCCGACAAGTTCGTTCGCGTCCGGCTGACGCGCATCGACAATCTCGATCTGAACCTGTTCGAGTTCGACTACGACCTCACCTTCATGGTGTTCTTTCTCGACGCCGAGGGAAAGGTCTATGCCCGCTATGGCGGGCGTGACTCAAAGAACCCCGATAACCGGCATTCCCTGAACGGGCTGCTGTACACCATGAAATCCGTTCTGGAGATGCACGAGCGCCCGAAGAAGGATTTCGCGCCGAAGTTGCAGGAGACGCCGAAGTTCGTCCGCGACATCGGCGTCGGAATGCGCCGCGGCTGCATGCATTGTCACCAGGTCAAGGAAGCGATCAGCGCCAGCCTGCAGCGCGCGGGGAAGTGGAACCTGGACCTCGTCTGGAGGTATCCGTTGCCCGAGAACATTGGCTTGGCCCTCGAAGTCGATCGCGGCAACGTCATCAAGGAAGTGAGGGATAAGTTGCCGGCATCTGCCATCGGTCTCAAGGCGGGGGACGTCGTGGAGCGACTCAACGGAGTGCCGATCCACTCCTTCGGCGACGCTCAGTTCGCCCTCGATCGCGCGCCGGCCACTGGCGCAATTGCGATTTCCTGGCGGCGTGGCGACAAGGTGCTGGAGGAGAAGCTCACGTTGCCGGACGGCTGGCGCAGGACCGACATTGCCTGGCGGCCGTCGATGCGGTCGTTGGTGGCGTCTGCCCGGCTCTCCGGTGACGACCTGACGCCCGAGGAGAAAAAAACGCTGGGACTGACCACCAAACAGCTTGCGTTTCGGCAGAAGGAGCCAGTTCACTCTCAGGCAAAAGCGGCGGGGATTCGTGCGGGCGACGTCATTCTGGGTGTCGATGACCGTCCGCTTGAGATGGATGAACTGGGGCTTCACCGCTATGTGCGGAGTCATTATGTGGTGGGGGAGAAGGTAACGGTCAAGCTTCTCCGCGAAGGCAAGCAGATGAACCTCGGCATGACGCTCGTTCGCTGATCGAGTCAGAGTTTAGGGCGTGAAGGGCAGAGGTCTGCCCTTCACGTCTTTGGTCATCCTGGATACAGCGATGCAACTGCCCAATGGCGGGTCTCGGGATCACAGCCGGCGCTGACTGCGACAGCCATTGATGGTATAGCGGACATCGGCGCCTCATCCCCCCTCGGAGGAAACCGATGACCTACCGATATCTTCGACCGCTGTTTGTTCTTGTCCCTGTCTTCGTCGCCGTCGGGATTGTGGCGGCGTGTGGGACTTATCCCCCGCCCACCTGCACTACCCCTGCCCCGCAGCCCCAGGTGTACTACTATCCTGCCCCGGGTCAGCAACCAGTCCCGCCTCCCTCCGTTCCCATCTGGAACCTGTCCGTCCTCGACGGCAAACTGCAACTGCAAACTGTCGAGGGAGCGCGCTCGATTTGCGAGCGGTTGACGGTCCTCGTCAGCGGCGTCGATCCGGTCGAGGCGACGGTCGCGGGCCAGCGGATTCAGATTGCCGGCGGCAAGGACACGGTGGGCAGCACCTTCCTGCAAGCGAGTGCGGATCGAGTGACCCGGACCGGCGCGGAAGGCGCGGTCGTGTCCCTGGAGGGCAATGCGAAGCTGGTCTATGCACGGAATGGAAAGAAGGCCGACATCTCCGCGGATCGGATCGCGGTGAACCTGGCGACCGGTCAGATCACGAGCGAGATGGACGTGCCGCAGCAAGTGACACCGATTATTCCGCCACCAGTTCAGCCGGTGGGAACATGTCCAAGCACGCCTGCCGTGCTGACCCCGTTGACGTCCGCGCCTCCCAGCCCCGGAGGTGCAGTGGGCGATTCCAGTATCCGTCGGTGATAAGAGCTTCCGACCAGCCCCGAGCGCAAGCGAGGGGT
>JBBSDR010001561.1:0-2169 GCA_038240465.1 Gemmatales bacterium | reverse complement strand
CGATGCCGGGAACCTGCATGAGCTGATCGCGGCTGCTGAACGGTCCATGCGCCTTGCGGTATTCGACCAGGTCGCGGGCCACGAGCTGGTTCATGCCGGAAACGTGGCGCAGCAGCGGCACACTCGCCGTGTTCAGATCGACGCCAACGGCATTGACACACGATTCGATGACGCCCTCAAGCGCCCGGCTCAGGTGCCGGGTATCGACGTCGTGCTGATAGAGACCGACGCCGACATGCTGCGGATCGATCTTGACCAGTTCGGCGAGCGGATCCTGCAAGCGCCGGCCGATGGAGATGGTGCCGCGCAGGGTCGCGTCGAAGTTGGGGAACTCTTCCTTGCCGACGGGGCTGGCCGAGTAGTCGCTCGCCCCCGCCTCGTTGACAATGATGTAGGCCAGGTCCGGCGCGGGCGGCGGCAGCCCTTCGAGGATGGCCGCCGGATCGGGCTTCGGCTCGGGAGGGAGAGCAGGAGGAGCAACCGGCGCTTCCGGCGGGGCGGCTTGCTCCACGGCGGGAGCGACAGTCCCCTCGGCGCTCGGAGGTGGTGTCTCCTGTGCGGCGGGGGCGGGGGCAGTCTCGGCAACCGGCGCGGGAGGAGGCGTCTCGGCGGGAGGCGCGGGAGGCGGTTCGGGGGCCGGCGCCGGGCGTCGAGCCTCTGGTCCCTGGGCGAGAATGCCGAGCAACTCGGCGATGACGTCCTCGGTCTCGCGGCAGGCCGTGCCGTTGCCGATGGCGATCACTTGCACCTGATACTTGCGAATTATCTCTTCGAGTTTGATCAGCGCCTCGGTGCGCCGTTTCTGCGGCTGATGCGGAAAGACGACGCCTTCTTCAAGCAGGTTCCCTGTCTCGTCGAGGACGGCGAGTTTGCAGCCGGTGCGGAATGCGGGATCGACCGCAAGGACGCGCTTGCCGCGCAGCGGCGGCGCCAGCAGTAGACTGCGGAGGTTGCGGGCGAAGACGCTGACGGCGTGTTCCTCGGCTCGACCCGTCAGCTCGCGGCGAATCTCACGCTCCAGACTCGGAATCAGCAGCCGCGACAGAGCGTCGTTGCAGATCGCCTTGAGCAACTCGCCGTGCGGATGGTCGGCCAGGGGCAGGTTATTGAGGGCGATCTCCTGGACAAAGGCGGGATCGAACTCGAACTTGACCGACAGCACATTCTCCTTCTCGCCGCGATTGATAGCCAGGATGCGGTGAGGCGGAACGGTGCGAATCGGTTCCTTGAACTGGAAATAATCCTTGTAGTCGAGTCCCTCGGTGTCCTTGACCCGGTCATTCTTGGTCGTGATCAGCGCGGCATGGTCCCAGAAGTAGTAGCGGAGGGCGCTGCGGACATCGGCCGTCTCGGCGATGACCTCGGCGAGAATGTGGGCGACGCCTTGCAGAACGTCCTCGGCCGAGTGGAGGTTTTTCTCCGGCGCGATCATGCTGTTGACGATCTCGCCCAGGTTGGCGACGGCGGGATCGCGCGTCCACACGGCCTCGGCGAGCGGCCCCAGACCCTTGTCGCGAGCGTCGGAAGCGAGCGTGCGTTTCTTGGGCTTGAAGGGCAGGTACAGGTCTTCGAGGCGTTTGGGCGAGTCGGCGGCGAGGATGGCGTTGCGCAGTTCCTCGGTCATCCGGCCCTGGTTGTCGATGCTGTTGAGGATGGTCTGCTTGCGTTCCGCCAGGGTACGAAGCTGATCGACGCGCATCTTGATGATGCGGATCAGTTCCTCGTCGAGGCCGCCCGTTCGCTCCTTGCGGTAGCGGGTGATGAACGGGATGGTGTTCTCCTCGTCGAGGAGTTGCACCACGCTCTCGACCTGGACCTTGCGAATTTGCAGGTCTTGCGCGATGCGCGACAGATCGAGCCGGGCGAGTTCGGGGGCCGTCGTGGGTGCCGTCAGAGTGGTCGCCATTGCATCGTGCCTGGGTCTTGCATAACCTGCCGGGGGCTCGCTGGAGATGTCAGCCGCGCGGCCTGAGTCTTTCACAGATTACCGGATCGAGCCTATTTTCCCTTGACGTCCCGGTCGGGCTACTCTAGCGCGATTGGCCGTGCCTGTCAAGTGCGGCCGTCGAGGCGCGGGGCTTATGGACCTTTCTTGCCTGTCGTGGGGGGGGCGGGGTTGTGGGCGGCCCGCAACGCCCGGCCGGAGAGCGGGGGGCTCAGTGGGGTCGG
>JBBSDR010001560.1:0-2178 GCA_038240465.1 Gemmatales bacterium | reverse complement strand
GTTCCTCGACGGCCGCCTTGATCTGCAGTTTCGACGCCCACTGGTTGACCACGAACGGGTAAGCGCCGCGGTGCTGCGACTGGTGCGTACTCTTTTCGGTCACGATCGGCTGCAGGATGGTCGAGTGCGCCTCGAGCTTCGGTCCGATCGGATTTTGCGGGAAGTTCGTTGCCATGATTCAACTCCTGACACTCTGACTCGGCTCGGACCTTCGCTTACGCTTCAGGCTCGGACTTACTCGCGGGCTTCCGCAGCGCTTCGAGGGCCGCCTTGGTCAGCAGCAGCCGCTTCGGACGCAGCACGCCATAGGTGTTGAACTGCGACGCCGGCGCCACCTCGACGCCGGGAATGTTCCGCGCCGATTTGTAAAGCATCGTGTCGTGTTCGGCCGTGCCGAGCAGGCAACTCTGGCCTTCCAACTTCAGCGCCTTGAGGACTGTCGCTACGTCCTTCGTCCGGATCTTGTCGAGTTTCAGATCGTCGATGATGATGACTTCCTTGTCCTGCAGTTTGCTCAGCACGGCCATGCGCGTCGAGAGCCGGACGGCCTTCTTCGGCAGATGGTACTCGTAGTCGCGCGGCTTGGGGCCCTTGGCCGTACCGCCGCCCTTGCGCTTGTTCGTGCGCCGCGGGCCGACACGAGCGTTGCCGGTGCCCTTCTGGCGGAACAGCTTCTTGGTCGAGCCGGCAACCTCGCCGCGGCGAAGCGTCGAATGGGTGCCGGCGCGCTGGTTGGCCAGGTGCATGATGACGACGTCATGCATCAACTGCTTGTTGACCTTGCCGCCGAAATCGGCCGGATCGACGTCGATCGTACCGACTTTCTCGCCCTGGCGATTGACAACGTCGAGAGTGATCATGACACACTTCCTTCAGCCGGACAAAAAACACCTCAGCGGTCGCTGCTTGCCGTTGGATGGCAGCGAGCCGTTTGCATCACGGTCGCGATCTGGTTGCGACGAAAGGGGCCGAACCAGGCAGGAATCACAGCGGGGACCGGTCGAACGCCGGTCCCGGCGAGCGGCGGTCAGCGCTTGATAGGCTTGATCTCGAGATCGACCCCCGGCGGCAGACTGATACCCTTGTTGAGGGCGTCAATGGTCTTGTTGTCGGGCTGGTAAATGTAGATCAAACGCTTGTGCGTGCGGATTTCAAACTGCTCGCGCGACTTCCTGTCAATATGAGGACTTCGCAGGACGGTGTACCGTTCGATGCGAGTAGGCAACGGGATCGGGCCGTGAACGTCGGCGCCGGTCTGCCTGGCCGTCTCAACAATCTCCAGGGCCGTCCGGTCGAGAACCTCGTGGTCGTAGGCCTCGATGCGGATCTTGATGCCAGCGATGTTAATGCCGGACACTCCTTCCCCCTTCGTACATGACGAAGCCGTGAATTCCTGTTTTTTCAGGAAAGTTTAACCGTAGTGATAGCATCCCGCACTGTCAAGGGGACCGGCCGGGATTCTCACATCAACCCGATACAATTCGGTTCTGTCACCATAGGAATCGTGCTAGCAGCCGGCCAGAGCGCGAATAAAGTAACAGCAGTTGCCATCGTTCATGGAGGGAGGACGCGATGAGATATTTCGCGGTATTGCTGATGACCGGACTGTTCGTTTCACCGGCGGAGGCTGAAGACGAGGACACCCGGCTGGGGAAGTTCTTCAAGAACTACCTCGAAGAGGAGTTCAAGCATCGCCCGCTCGAAGCGACACGCCTGGGCGATCCGCGTTTCGACGACAAACTCGACGATTTGTCGCCAAAAGCCCGCGCCGCCGGCACCGAACGCACGCGCCGGACACTTGCTGCTCTCTCGAAAGACATCGACTTCAAGAAGCTGTCGCGCTCCGGGCAAATCGACTTCGAGATTTTTCGCCACACGCTGACGCGCTCGGTTTGGCTCGACGACAACCTGGACCGCTACGTCAACGATCCGCGCGTCTACAACGAGTCGCTCAGCGATGCGATCTATCTTCCCCTGACGCAATCGACCCGGCCACGGGAAGCCGTCATTGCCAGTTGTCTGAAGCGGATGGAGCAGATGCCGAAACTGCTCGAATCGGCTCGCTCCAGCCTCGATGGCGCAAAAACACCGAGCGTCTACGTCGAGACGGCGCTGCGGCAGAATCAGGGGGCGATCCGCTTCTACGAGTCCGGCCTGTTCGATCTTGTCGGCCCGACG
>JBBSDR010001559.1:0-2179 GCA_038240465.1 Gemmatales bacterium | reverse complement strand
TTGTTCTGGAGGAGAGGATCGTGCTTTTTGGAGCCCTGTGCAAACTTCCGGGCCCAACGAGGAAGGGCGTCAAAAATGCAAAACCCTAGTCTAGCTTCATAAGCGGATCAACGCCGACCATCGATAGGCTTGACTATTGGGGTGGCGATATCTTCTGGGCTTCCGCGAAGGATATGAAGGTGAGCCATCTCAGCCAAACTGAAGATCGCATCACCGATACCGCCTTGCGGGAGTGGGGTATGGTTCTGTTGCAACCACCCGCCGTGCTGCTGGTAGTGCGTGGAATGATCCTGGCTCACTCTCTGCCGGTTGCTGTCTCACAGACTCCAATGACCATCAACCAAGATATGAAGGCCCTTGTGGTGCGCCCTGGTTGTCTGCCAGAGTTCTTGATGCGCTGGTTTCAGGGGTCCAAGCACGGACTTGCAAGCCTGATTGAGCAGTCGGCGCATGGTACCCGCTGCCTGCGCACGGATCTCCTGAAACAGGTTCGCTGCTTTCTCCCGTCGCTGGAAGAACAGGCCCAGATCTGTCAATTCATCACGAAAGAGTCTTCGGCGCTGAGTGAAACCAATAACCGGATGTCCGCTGCCATTGATCGCCTTCGCGAAT
Source organism: Gemmatales bacterium (assembly GCA_038240465.1). Taxonomy (GTDB): domain Bacteria; phylum Planctomycetota; class Planctomycetia; order Gemmatales; family Gemmataceae; genus JBBRIK01. Next base: position 1,567 of record JBBSDR010001559.1, on the reverse strand, counting down.
ACCGTTCCGCCCTGATCACCGCCGCCGTAACCGGAGAACTTGACATCCGGGAACACAGGGAAAAAATGGAGACTCTGGCCTGATGGTCGACCACCGCGAAATCGCCTTCGAGTCCGCTGTCGAACACTCCCTCACCACCTCAGGCGGATACGCGAAAGGCGACCCTGCCCTCTACGACCGCACTCGCGCCCTCCACGCCCGCCTTGTCCTCGACTTCGTCCAGACCACCCAACCCAAAGCATGGCAGGCCATCGCCGCTTACTATGGCGCGAACGCCGCCGAAGCCTTCCTCAATGAACTCACCCTCGCACTCGATTCGCGCGGCACCCTCGACGTACTCCGCCACGGCCTCGATTTCTTCGGACAGACCTTCCACCTCGCCTATTTTGCCCCCGCCAGCAGTCTCAATCCGGAAACTGCCAAGCTCTACAAGGCCAACCGCCTCACAGTCACACGCCAGGTGCATTTCAGCCTCCAGCACGAGCAGTCCATCGATATCCTGCTCAGCCTCAACGGCCTCCCGGTCGCCACCGCCGAACTCAAGAATGCCTTCACGAACCAGACATTCCGCAACGCCATTCAGCAGTACCGCGACCGCGATCACCGCGAACCCCTGTTCGCTTTCAAGAAACGAGCCCTTGTACATTTCGCCGTCGATACCGACGAATGCTACATGGCCACCCGCCTGGAAGGCGCAGGCACTCACTTCCTGCCCTTCAACCAGGGCAACCACAAGGGCGCAGGGAACCCAGAAAACCCCAGCGGTTACCGTACTCGCTACCTCTGGGAGCAGATATGGAGACGTGACAGCTGGCTCGACATTCTCGGTCGCTTCTTACACGTCGCTAACCCAGGCAATCAGGAATCGCTTATCTTCCCCCGCTACCACCAGGTCGATGCCGTCCGAAAACTAGTCGCCGACGCGCGCGCCGCCCGCACCGGCAAGAACTATCTCGTCTGGCACTCCGCTGGCAGCGGCAAGAGCAACAGCATCGCGTGGCTCGCTCATCGCCTCTCCAGTCTTCATGACGCGCAGGACCGCAAAGTTTTCGACTCCGTCATTGTCATAACGGACCGCCTCGTTCTCGATAAGCAGCTCCAGGAGACTATCTATCAGTTCGAGCACAAGACCGGCGTCGTCATAAAAATCGAAGACGATTCAAAGCAACTCGCCGACGCGCTCCGTAATTCCGTTCCGATCATCATTACGATCCTTCAGAAATTCCCGTTCGTTACGAAGCATGCCGGCGACCTGCCTGAACGCCGCTACGCTGTCATTGTCGACGAAGCCCACAGTTCACAGTCGGGCGAGAGCGCCGCCAAAATGAAGGCCGTTCTCGGCGGCGACCGCATCCGCGCCATCGCCCGCAAACGCGCAGAAGAAGAGCAACTCCCCGATTACGAGGAGGAAGTAATCCGCGTCGTCGAAGGCCGGAAACAGCAGCCAAACCTCAGCTTCTTCGCTTTCACCGCCACCCCAAAGTACAAGACGATTCAGGTATTCGGTCAGCCTGACGCCAACGGCGAGCCCCAGCCGTTCCACGAATACAGCATGCGCCAGGCCATT
>JBBSDR010001558.1:0-2182 GCA_038240465.1 Gemmatales bacterium | reverse complement strand
CTAAACGTTCTCTTGTGAGATCAACCCCCAAGACGATACACTCGAAGTAAGGCCTCGTTCAGCGCGAACGAGGCGCAGGCGTCGCTGGCCGGAATATGAGTACGATGGCGAACAAACGCGATTACTACGAGGTCCTGGGACTCAACCGGGAAGCCCCGCCCGATGAGGTCGATAAGGCCTATCGCCGATTGGCCAAGCAGTTCCATCCCGACCGCAACTCCGGCGACGGCGAGGCGATGGAGAAGTTCAAGGAAGCCGCCGAGGCCTACGAAGTCCTCCGCGACCCCGACAAACGCCAGCGCTACGACCGCTATGGCTTCGCGGGTCTCGAAGGCATGGCGATGCCGGACTTCGGCAACGCCGACGTGCTGTCCAGCATGTTCGGCGACATCTTCGACAGTCTTTTCGGCGGCGGCGGTCGAGGCCGGCGTGGTGGCCCCAAGGGTGGCCGCGACGTCCGCGTCGAGATCGAACTGGAACTGGCCGAAGCCGCGAGCGGTGTGACGAAACAGTTGCGTTTCCGCCGTGAGGACGTCTGCTCCGCCTGTCGCGGCAGCGGCGGCACAGAGAAGAGCAAGCGGCGCGACTGCCAGACCTGTGCCGGCCATGGGGCCGTCTTGCAGGGAGGCGGCTTCTTCGCCGTTCAGCGCACCTGTCCGACCTGCAAGGGACGAGGCAGCCAGTTGAGCGATCCCTGCAAAGAGTGTCAGGGCAATGGCCGGGTCCCGCGCGAAGGAACGGTGCCGGTCGAAATTCCCGCCGGCATCGACTCCAACATGGAGTTCATCGTCGAGGGCGAGGGCGATGCCGGCGATCAGAAGGACCCGCGCGGCGATTTGCGCGTCCTGGTCACGGTGCGCGAGCATCAGTTCTTCAAGCGCCACGGCGACGATCTGATCTGTCAGGCGGTCATCACGTTTCCGCAGGCCGCTTTGGGTTGCGAGATCGAGATTCCGACCGTCGATGGCAAGCGCATCACCCATGTGTTGCCGCGCGGCACGCAGAGCCACGAGGTCATTACGATCCCGGGTCAGGGAATGCCAAGCGTCCACGACCGGCACCGGCGCGACCGCCGCCGCGGCAGTCTGCTGGTGCAGATCGTGGTCGAGACGCCGCGCTCGCTGTCGAAGCGACAGGAGGAACTGCTGCGTGAACTGGCCGACGCCGACGACAAGAACGTGCAGCCGCAGCGCCGCGGCTGGCTGGACAAGGTGAAGTCCTTTTTCACCGATGGATCTGCGAAATGACGATTGACGATTGCCGATTGCCGATTGACGATTGGAAGACAACCAGAGTCTTTCAATCATCAATCGTCAATCATCAATGAATTGAGGAGAACAACACTCATGAGCGAACCGGAACAGGAGCCGCGGACGGGCAACGGCACCACGACGGAGCCGGTCGCCACTCCTGAACACGAGGCCCTGCGCGCTCGCGCCGAGACAGCCGAACGCGACCGCGATCAGTATCTCGCCCTGCTGAAAGGCACCCGCGCCGAACTCGAGAACGATCTCAAACGGGCCAGGAAATCGTTCGAGGAAGACAAACGCTACGCTCACTCGGCCATTGCCCTCGGTTTGCTGTCCGTGCTGGACAACCTCGACCGGGCCACCGCCGAGGCGAAGCGCGTCGGCGAGACGGGACCGCTGACGCAGGGCGTCACGATGGTCGTGGCCCAACTGCGCGATGTACTGCGGCGTCATGGCGTCACGCCGATTGAAGCGCTCGCCAAGCCCTTCGATCCGTCGCTGCATCAGGCCCTGATGCAGCAGCCGACGGCGGAACATCCGCCCTTCACCGTCGTCGCGGTCCTCGAACAGGGATACATGATTCACGATCGCGTCCTGCGGCCCGCGAACGTCGCGGTGTCGGTGGCGCCTTCCGAAGAGAAACCCGGAACGCTGACGAAGGGGTGACGAAGATATGCCCACATACGAATACAACTGCGAAGGCTGCGGCCACTCGTTCGATGAGATGCAAGCGTACTCCGCGAAAAAGCTGCGGAAGTGTCCCAAGTGCGGCAAGCTGAAGCTCAAGCGGGCGATCGGCACGGGAAGCGCCGTCATCTTCAAGGGTTCCGGCTTCTACCAGACGGACTATCGCAGCGACTCCTACAACACCTCGGCGAAGGCCGACCAGGAGGCGTCAAAGCCGGCACCGGCAGCGCCTTCGGAATCGACCG
>JBBSDR010001557.1:0-2183 GCA_038240465.1 Gemmatales bacterium | reverse complement strand
GGACGCCCGCGACGGGATCGGTGAAATCGGTCCTCCTGCTCTGGCTCTGGGGCGGACCCGCTCAACTCGATACCTGGGACCCGAAGCCAAACGCGCCGATGGAGTATCGCGGGCCGTTCGCGGCCATTCCCACTCGCGTTCCCGGCGTCCGCTTCGGCGAGTTGTTTCCGCAGGTTGCCGGCATGGCCGACAAGCTCGCCGTCGTCCGTTCGCTCTACACCTTCTCCAACGATCATGGCGTCGCGGGTACGATTGGCCTGACCGGCAGCAAGGCGGGCGCCGTCGGTCTCGACGGCAAACCCTTCGCGGGATCGTCCCGGCCCGCGACTGGCTCTGTCGTCGCCCGCGCTCGCAGCGCCGGTCAGAAGAAGCCATCGGGCCTGCCGCCCTTCCTCGTCGTCGGCGGCAAACTGCACCAGGGCAAGAAATCAATCGTCGGTGAAGGTGGCGGCCCCCTCGGCGGTATCTACGATCCGTTTCGTCTAGAATACGACCCGGTCTGCGGCACGCGCATTCCCGCCCTGAAACTCCCCGAAGGCCTGACTCCGGAACGACTCGGCGATCGCGAGAAGCTGATGGAAGCATTCGGCCAACTGGAACGACGGCTGGAGAAGACCGCTCTCGACGACTATCGCCGGCAGGCATTCGCCCTGCTGACGTCAGGGAAGGCGCAAGGGGCTTTCGACCTCGGACGCGAGCCGGACAAGCTCAAGGACCGCTACGGCCGGACGCGCTTCGGTCAGTCGTGTCTGCTGGCCCGCCGGCTGGTCGAAGCGCATGTGCCGTTCGTTCAGGTCAACTGGAGCGATCACGTCGAGGCGGAAGAAGACTCCGGCGACGGCGGCTGGGACCATCACTATCGCAATTTCCAGATCATGCAGGATCGTCACGCTCCCTGGCTCGATCAGGCGCTGACCGCCCTGCTCGAAGACCTGGAGGAGCGCGGCCTGCTCGCCTCGACGTTGGTGCTGGCGATGGGCGAATTCGGCCGCTCGCCGAAGATCAACGACAAGGCGGGCCGCGATCACTGGGAACATTGCTACAGCGCCCTGTTCGCCGGCGGCGGCATCAAGGGCGGCCGCATCGTCGGTGCCAGCGACGCCCGAGCGGAAAGGCCGCACGACAAGCCCCTCACACCGGCGGATGTCGCGGCGACGATTCATCACTGCGTCGGCATCAGCAGCGAGCAGGCTCAGACATTGGGGTTGGCGGTGCAGGGAAAGGTGATCGAGGACTTGTTCTGATGGCCGCTTGCGGCTTTGCAGGGACTGCAAAGCCGCAAGCGACGGAGGAACATCAGCGCGGACGGCTGCTCGGCGGCAGCGGCGCGATGGACGCCTTGCTGATGCTGACGAGCTTGCCCTCCGGATCGAAAACGACTGTTCCCTGGAAAGCGAACTGCTTCTGGGCCGTGCAGGTCCAGCCCTTGTCGGTCTTTTCCACTTTCACCTGATCGGCGCTGACGACGGCCGGCCCCGTATTGATGCCTCCACCGCTGTAGAGCGACAGTATAGCCGCAGCGGCGACCCGGGCATCGTCGTCACTCTTGACCACCATCAGTTGGTGCTTGAAGTCGTCGGTCTTCCGCAGCGGCTGGATGCCGTCCTTGCCGGCAACGACGGTCAGCGACAGGAAGTTCTTCTGGAAGTCCTCCAGGGCCTTGCGATGGCGTTCGATCAACTCGGGCAGGAAGGCGCCCGGCGGCAGCGGCGGCGACGAGTGGACATAGTAGAAGCGCAGATCGGGATACGCCTTCTGCAGTTCCTTGCTGTCAATCCGGGCGGGGCCAACTTGCCACTTCTTGCCCTTGTGGTTCTTCTCCAGATACTCCTTGAACGCGGCCAGAGAGTCCTTCGGTGGATCCTCGGCACGAACGCTGCTGAGGAGCAGCGCGAACAGACACACGGACAGAAGAGTTTTCATTGTCGTGGCTCCTCGGAAAAGAATCATCGGCGCACGGCCACCCAGGGACTGCCCTGGATCGCCGTTGTCGCCACCTGCTTGCCGGCCTTGTCCAGTTCGGTGATCGTGCGCGTATTCATGCTCGTCACCAGCGTGTTGCCGTTCGGCAAGCGCTGGACCGACGTCGGCCAGTTGACGTTGGCCGTCCAGATTTCGGTGCCGTCCAGCTTGTACTCGACGACGCGATTGTTCCGCGTCAAGGGGACAAGGACGTTGCCGTT
>JBBSDR010001556.1:0-2183 GCA_038240465.1 Gemmatales bacterium | reverse complement strand
GGACCTGCTGGGAGGAAACAGGGTCGGTACTCAGTGACCGGAATCCTTGTCAACGTAACATCAGCAGGTAGCCGAGCGGGAAAGGGCGGCGAGTCCGTGGCTTGACGAGCCGGATGCCTTAATTGGGCAAGTCCGGATCTGTGGGAGGGGTGGGGGGTGACCCCCACCCCGACCCGGCACTTTTTCGGACCCACCTTTTCCTAGCCATCATGCTCTCGCCAGCACCTCATTGCCACAACTCGTAATCCACGGCATCGTAAATACAGCGGGAAGGATCGTATCCAGCGGCCTGAACCTGCTCATCAAGCGCCTCGTCATTGTCCGCGCTGGCGACAATCGTTTTTCCATCGGGACCCCAGGCGAACACCTTCCCGGCGTACTTCTCGCATAGCTCGTTGAATGGATATTCCTGGCGTGCCTTGAGGTTCGCTCCCATCCGGGCAGCGAATTCCTCCATCGTTTCTTTCTCGCTCATGGCGTCCCTCCTTTCTCCCTCTCACATTCTGCCACGCTCATTCGCTATTCGCAATCCTCGCCACGAAACGCAGCGAATCCGAAGAGAGAGGACTCCACCTCACTCTTCGGACTCGCTGGGAAAAAATCGCTCGCCGGCTTACTCACGAACCGCTCGCGGGAGCCGCGCCGGCCAGTTCGTAGGTGCGGCCATTGCTGACGGCGTTGACGTTGCGGAGAGAGAGTTGATAGAGCCGTTTGCCCGTCTCGGTCGGATAGTCGCCGGTCAGACAGGCCCGGCAAAGATGCTTGTCATCCAGACCGATACAGCGCGCGACCGCCTCCAGAGGCAGATAGAACAGTGTGTCGGCACCCAGCGCCTCGGCCATGGCGAAGTGTTCTTCGCGCGTCGGCCGGCCGTTGTGGACGAAGCGCGGCGCGAACAACTCGCGCACCGTGGACATATCGACGCCGTAAAAACAGGGCGCCATGATCGGCGGACAGGCGACGCGGACATGGATCTCGCGCGCCCCGCCGCGCTCGCGCAGATCGCGCAAAAGCGTCTTCATCGTCGTGCTGCGGACGATTGTGTCCTCGATCAGCAGCACGCGCTTGCCGGCCAGCACTTCCCGCAGCGGTGTGTACTTCAACTGCACCCGTTCGGCCCGGTTCTGGCCCTCGATGAAGGTTCGGCCGACGTAGCGATTGCGAATCAGGCCCTCGACGCTTGGCACGCCCAGCGAGAAGGCCATGGCGTCGGCGGCGGCCTTGCCCGTGTCCGGCACCGGCACGACAATCGTATCGGCATCGAGCGGAACCAGCCCCAGCGCTCGTTCCTGGCGTGCCAGTTCCTGCCCGAGAGCGGCCCGCGTCAGGTAGACGCTGCGGCTGTCGAGCGTGCTGGCCACGTTGGCGAAGTAAATCCACTCGAAGAAGCAATGCGCGTGCTGCTGGCTGGCCGCGAATCGCTCCTTGCGGAGGACGCCGTCCTGAATGAGGATCATCTCTCCCGGCTGGAGCGTCTGCACTTCGCGGAAGCCGAGGTTCAACAGGGCCACGCTCTCGCTGGCGGCGGCGAACAGCGGGCCGTCCTGGGCGTAGCACATCGGCCGGAAGCCCTTGGGATCGCGCAGCACCACCATGTCGCCCATCGCGTTGAGAAAGACAAGGTTGTAGGCGCCGTCGAACTTCTTCGCCAGACGTGAAAAGACATCGACCAGGTCCGGCCGGTCGTCGCCGCACTGGCTCAGCTCATGGCTGAGGTAGTGCATGATGATCTCGGTGTCGAGATTGCGGGTTATGTGGTAGTCCGTATGGGCCAGCAGCTGGTCGCGGAGGTCGGCGAAGTTGGCGAGCTGGCCGTTGAAGGCGAAGCTGAACCATTTCCATTTGCAGCCGTGATGCCGCTCGAAGGGCTGGGCGTAGTTGCGATCGGTCGCGCCGCAGGTCGCGTAGCGGACGTGGCCGATGGCGGCCCTGCCCGCGAACTCGCGCATGATGTTTTCGTACTTCGGCTGCTGATTGAGACGGAACGCCTCAATGACCGTGCCGACCTGCTTGTAGGTATCGAGGATCTTCTCGCGCTGGGGATTGTAAGTCGAGAAGCCGGCCGCGAGTTGGCCGCGATTTTGCAAATCGAGCAGCATCCGCGGCATCAGCCGGGATACCTGTTCAGAACCCGCCAGCGGAGCCAGCCGGGAGGCGCTGGGGCCTGGCAAGTGGTAAAGAGC
>JBBSDR010001555.1:0-2184 GCA_038240465.1 Gemmatales bacterium | reverse complement strand
TCCCATCAACCTGGGACCGCGAACAGTACGCATCCCAGGATGAGTGGTCCAGGGCCGTTTCTCACTCATCCGTCCGTCTCCAGTGGGACCCCGATCATCACCCTTCGGGGGCCAAGCTCGAACGCCGGGCCATACAGTTGGGGCTGCGAGGCGATACGCTTGAAGCGTTTGGTCAGCGGGAACTGCTCGAAGTGATCGATTTGTCGGATTTCGTGGCGGAGCAGCGGTCTGCGCTGTCCTCCGGAATATCCGCTCTGGTAACGCCGCGGGAACGAGTATACCGCCCGACTGATCCTTTACTGGCTCTCCGGCTGCGGCTTGCGGACTAAAGGGACGCGGCAAGTGGAAAGTTGGCGGGGCCGCGTCCCCGCCTTGTTCAAACCTTCGCCGCGGAAAAGACGCGAGCCGATGGCTCCGGACCGACGGCGAAATAACGGGTTGCCGCTTGCGGCTTAGCGGTCTTTAGCGGGTGGTCCGCTAAGCCGCTAGCGGCAAGAAAGAGGGAAGTTATTTCGCCGCCGGCTGAGACTTCCGCTGCGCGTTCGTGTGGTGCGGAGCGACAGCACGGAACGGACCCCAGTTTCCCAGCAACCATCCTCCCGCACCTTTTCCCCCGCACACATCCGAGTGAGAAGAAAAAGTTCGATCGGCGGTCACACGCCTCGGCCGGCGTCCGTCTCTGCCTGTAGAGGGAGATTGACTTCCTCAAACACATCTGAGGGGAGGCAGGACATGACGCGAATTCTGACGACGGTGGCGATGGTGCTGTGCTTCGTGGGAGTGGCTCCAGCCGCGGAGCCGACGTACAAGGTGGTGATCGGCAACAAGGGGACCGGCAAGGGTGGTATGCTTGTACAGGCTCAGGGGACGGGCAACGCTCTCAAGGGAACAGGGAAGCTGGTGGGGACCAACGGCTCCGTTTACCCGATGGTCATCACATCAGGGTCAATCGTCAAGGGCCATTATGCCGTTCTCAACGGCACCGTGGGCAACGGGGCGAGTTTCCGGCTCTATGGCGACAGCGTGACGGGAACGATCGATTTGATCGTCTCGACTTCGCCCACCGGGTCGGGCCGTCCTATTATCTCGCACGGGACCGTGGTGATCCAGGCTCAGTAATCTCTCACGACTGAGCCGGGAACGCCGCCTCGACCGTGGCCGTCAGCGCGAGACCCCTCACCAGCGCTGGCGGCTCACGGTCTTCTGTCGTATGATCGAGAGAACGCGGATCGGCTGCACACACTTCTCCACGCGAATCGATTCGGATGAGCGACCCTGGGAGGAATGTCCACCCATGCATTCGCAGAATCAGCTTTCCCGGGTGGAGGCCATCCCCCTGGGCAGTTCGGCAACGCTGACGCCGGGTGTCGATCCGTGGCTGGGACGCTCCCTGGGCAAGTACCATCTCACCGGCCGGCTGGGACAGGGCGGCATGGGCGTCGTCTATGAGGCGCTGGACACGTTGTTCCGGCGCCGGGTCGCGGTCAAGCTGTTGCCGCAGGTTCCGTCGGCCGATGCTGCCCTGCTCCACCGGTTCTTGCTGGAAGCCCGCTCTGCCTCGCGCTTGCAGCATCCCAACCTGCTGACGACTCTGGATGTCGATCAGCGCGACGGCGTCTACTTCATCGTGATGGAACTGATCCAGGGATACAGCGCCCAGGAATTTCTCCGCCAGCGCGGCGCCTTTCCCTGGCCGGTCGCGGCCTGGATCGCCACCCAGGTCTGTCGCGGCCTGGCGACAGCCCACGCGGCGGGATTGATCCATCGCGACATCAAGCCGGCCAATATCCTCCTGGCCCACAATGGCAGCGTCAAACTGGCGGACTTCGGCCTCGCCAAGGTCAGCGATCAGACGAGTGCGGCCACCGAACCGGGGAACGTTCTGGGGACCCCGCACTACATGAGTCCGGAACAGTGCCGGGCCGAGGCGGTCGATGACGGCACCGACCTGTACTCGCTGGGCGCCACCTTTTTCGCACTCCTGACGGGCAAGCCGCCTTATCCGCTGGATGTCTCCGTGCAGGTCATGTTCGCGCATTGCTCTCGTCCCGCACCCGATCCCCGGGCGAGCAATTCCGCGATTCCCGAGGCCTGCGCGGCCCTCGTTCGCCGGGCGATGGCCAAGAGGCGCGACGACCGCCCCGGCACCGCTCCCGAGATGCTGGCGGACCTCGAAGCGATTTT
>JBBSDR010001554.1:0-2200 GCA_038240465.1 Gemmatales bacterium | reverse complement strand
GAGGTCAGGTTTGCTCGGGCGTTTGACCCACTCCTCGGGAATGTCGCAGTAGCGGGCCAGATCGAGCCAGAACCGCGCCCAGCGTTCCCCGTGATGCGGCGACGCCAGCAATCGCTCGACAAGGCGCTCGTAAGCATCGGGCGTCTCATCGCGGACAAAGGACTCCACTTCTTCGGGCGTCGGCGGCAACCCGATCAGGTCGAACGTCAGCCGGCGGATGAGCGTCCGCCGATCCGCTTCCGGCGCGAACGACAGGCCGCGTTTCTCCAGTTCCGCGAGCAGGAAGCCGTCCAGGCGTGTGCGGCCTGCCGTGGTGGGCGGCGGCGAGTTCTTCAGCGGCTGGAAGGCCCAGAACTTCTTTCCCTCGGCGATGTCGATGACGCGCTGCGTGGTTGTCTTGCCGGCGTCGGGGAACGGCACACCGCGGCGAATCCATTCGGCGAAGATGGCTGCGTCGCGCTCGGACAATTTGCCCCGAGGCGGCATCTGCAAATGGACGTCCTGATAGCTGACTGCCCGATGAAGAAGACTCGATTCCGGTTTCCCCTCGACGACAAGAGGGCCGCTGTCGCCGCCCTTAAGCAAAGAGGCGCGGTTATCGAGTTTCAGTCCGCCTTTGTGCTTCTTCGCCTGGGCCGAATGGCATGAATAGCAATGTTCCACGAGCAGCGGACGCACGCGCTTCTCGAAGAACTCGCGATCGTCCGGGGCGGCCATCGCCGGACTCGCCGCCAGAAGAAGAAAGAACAGCGCTCTCATGCGACGATTCCCTTGACCACGTTGCCATGAACGTCGGTCAGGCGATAGTGCCGGCCCTGGTACTTGAACGTCAACTTCGTGTGATCGATGCCGAGCAGATGCAGGAGAGTCGCCTGGAAGTCGTGGACGTGAACCGGATCGGCTTCGACGTTGTAGCAGAAGTCATCCGTCTTGCCGTAGGTCGTCCCCTTCTTGATGCCGCCGCCGGCCGCCCAGATGGTGTAGCAGCGCGGATGATGGTCCCGGCCATGCGTTTTCTTGTTGTTGACGTCGCCCTGGCCGAAGACGGTTCGGCCAAACTCGCCGCCCCAGATGACAAGCGTATCCTCGAGCAGGCCGCGCTGTTTCAGGTCCTTCACCAGCGCGGCGGACGGCTGATCGGTGTCGCGACACTGGACTTCAAGTTGTGTCGGCAGATTGCTGTGCTGGTCCCAGCCGGCGTGCATCAACTGGACGTAGCGGACGCCTCGTTCGATCAGCCGGCGCGTGAGCAGACAGTGGCGAGCGAAGGAGCCTGGCCGCTGCACATCGGGACCATACATGTCGAGAATGTGCCTCGGCTCCTTGCTGATGTCGGCCAACTCGGGCAGGCTCGTCTGCATGCGGAAGGCCATCTCGTACTGCGCGATGCGTGTGCTGATCTCGGGATCGCCCATCTCCTTGAGCTTCATCTCATTCAGCTTGCCCAGGTCTTCGAGCAATTCACGCCGGACGTCGGTGCTGACACCCGGCGGATTCGACAGATACAGGACCGGATCGCTGCCGGGCCGGAACTTGACGCCCTGGTAGCGCGAAGGCAGAAAGCCGCTGCCCCAGTAATGCTCGAAGAACAGTTGGCCGCAGGAGGCTTCCTTGTCGCGCGAGGTCATGACGACGAACGTCGGCAGGTTCTGGTTCATGCTGCCCAGGCCGTAGCTGAGCCAGGCGCCCAGGCTTGGCCGGCCCGGCAACTCGGCGCCGCTCAGCAGCATGGTCATGGCGGGCGCGTGATTGATCGCCTCGGTGTTCATCGACTTGATGAAGCAGCACTCATCGGCGATGGAGCCGGTGTGCGGCAGGAAATCGCACACCCGGGCGCCGCTCTGGCCGTACTGCTTGAAACCGGTGATGCCGGGCAGGATCGGCTTCGTCTTCTGTCCGGCCGTCATCGTCGTGAGCCGCTGGCCCATCTGCACCGACGCGGGCAACTCCTGACCGCGCCGTTTCGCCAGTTCCGGTTTGTAGTCGAAGAGATCGACATGCGAGGGAGCGCCGCCCTGCATCAGGTAGACGATGCGTTTGGCTTTCGGCGCGAACTGCGGCGGGGCGGCATCGGCATCCTGACCCAGCAGCGTCGTCAGGGCGGCGAGGCCGACGCCCTGGAGCAATGTCCGTCGTGTCGTCAGCGAATGTCGTTCAAACAGAGGATGCATGGTTTTCCCGTGGTGCAGGCGGCTCGCCT
>JBBSDR010001553.1:0-2209 GCA_038240465.1 Gemmatales bacterium | reverse complement strand
GAAGGCGATCAAGAATGCGGCCGACTTCCTGCTGACCGTGTCCGCGCGGCGGCCGGGCGACCAGGTTGAGGTAACCGTGGCAGGCAAGGGCGCGGTGAAGTTGCCGGTCGAGCGCGGTGTGGACGAGGCCAAACCGCTGTTCTTGTTGTTCCTGCTGCGCACGCGCGGATTGCCTGAGTGGGTTGGCTGGAGTCCAGCAGGACCGTACGACTGCGGCAGTCCCGCCGCGGAGGCGCGGCTGGGCTGGCACACCAACACCGGCGATCCGGCCGCTCCCGTGTCTTTCGTTGAGGCGCGCATCTACAGCAAGGACTACTACCGCCCAGGGATCCTTGGCAATCTGGCTGCGGAAGCCGACCTTGGTCGCGCCCTTCAGAAATGGAAGAAAGACAATCCTGAACGGCCCCCTCAACCCTCGCTGCGCCCACTCCGTCCCGAGAGGGCGCTGCCCGGCGAACGAAGCGGCGAGTATCTCGTGCGCCAGGCGCTGAAGACCCTCCGCGTTGGCATCAACGAGGACTATGCCCTGGACGCCAATCACCTGCTGCGCTGGCGGCTGACGCGGACCGATGCCGGGAAGGTGAAGGCGGATGCGGCCGAGCTTTCCGGGCAAGCGTCGTTCGACGGCAAGGAGTGGCAACTGGACCTGTCCGGGGTGGAGTGGCGCCGGGGTGACTATCGTGTGCGAGTGGGCCTGTATGCTCGCGCCGATAAGGCCGATCCGGCAGGAGAGATGGTGGTCGCGCTCCGCTTTCAGCCGCCAGCCCCTGGGATTGCTCTGCGCCAGGCCGGCAAACTGGTGGTCACAGCCGAACAGAAGCCTCTGGAGGTGCTGGAGGACAAACTGTCCCTGGAAGTTGCCCTCGAGACCCCTGCCGGACAGGACGTGGAAGTGCGGTTCGAGCAGTCCCGCAATGGGCTGCCGCAAAAGGACGCGCCGCCAGCGCGCAACCTGACCGGCGCAGGGAAGTTCCCCCTGGAATTCAAACTGCGAGAAGGCCTCAACCGCCTGGCCGTGCGCGCAGTCAACAAGGGGGCGTTGGCCGGCCATGAAGATGCGGAGGCGGACAGGGCCGAGGTCTGGGTGAGCTACAAGCCGCCGCGCGAGCTGCCGCCGCGCTTTCCCACGTTGCGCCTGGAACCCGAGCCTGAAGTGAAGCGCCTCGAGGGCAAGGAAGTATGGGTTGTGAGCCGTCCCGCCGTTCGTCTTCTGGGCAAGATCGAGGCCACGGGCGTCCTCGTTCAGGCCGACTGGTCCGCCGGAGGTGAGCCGAAATCTGTACTGCCCGCGCGCGAACAGGAGGCGAAGTTCAGCGCTGATCTTGAATTGAAGCCAGGCGAGGTGGTGACCGTGCGGCTGCGCGCGAAGAGCCAGCACAGCGATGAGAGCACGGCCGAGCGCCAGGTCGTCTTCTATCCGCTGCTGCCGGCCGTGGCGGCTGACCCCATCGACAGTCAGGACTGCTTCACGGAGAAGGTCGCGCTGGCAGGAACGCTCGAAGCGGCAACGAAGGACCCCTTCAACCTGATCTTCCGAATCACTTCTGCCGAGGGGAAGGTGAAATCGTTCAAGCCCGACATAGACGTCAAGGCAGGCAAGTGGAAGGTGGAGCTAGCGCTGTTCCCGGGCATCAATACCGTTGAGGCGCAAGTCTCCAACGAGTGGCGCGAGGAGCGGACCGTTGATGTCATGAGGCTGCGCTATCGCCGGCCCCCGAAGATCACGGCATTCCCGAAAATGGTGGAGGCGGTCGAGACAAACAAGGTGGAGTTGACGCTGACGGTGGAGAGTCCGGTTGGCCGACCACTGACTGCCGTCACGATCGACGAGAACCCTGTCTCCTTCAACCCCGGCAAGCCGGAAACGCAAGGCGAACGCTGGGTATGGGAAGTGGCGCTGCCGGAGGTGTTCGTAAACGATGGCGACGGCAACCTGGCGAGGGTGACGGTCCAGGCTGTCACCGATGAGGGTGAGAGCGCGGCAGCGGTCATCCGTGTCGTCCACAAGAAACTGTCACACCCGCCGGAGGCCCAGTTCATCCTTCCCACAGCGGACGACACGTCTCGGCGATTCCGCTATCCGGTCACCTACCGGGTCGAGTCCCGGCAGCCCCTGGAGCGAGTCGAGATCCGCCGCGAGGGTAAAACGCTGCATGTGGCCGATCTGAAGAAAGTGGAGCGGCAAGGCGCCCTGCACATCCTTCAGGAG
>JBBSDR010001552.1:0-2215 GCA_038240465.1 Gemmatales bacterium | reverse complement strand
CCCCCCCCCCCCCCCCCCCCCCCCCCCCCCCACGTCCATGCCAAGATTCCCGACTTCGGACTCGCCAAGTTACTCGACGCTGTGGGGCAGACACAAAGCGGCTCGGTCCTCGGAACCCCCTGCTACATGGCCCCGGAACAGGCGGAAGGACGGAACCGAGACATCGGCCCGGCCGTCGATATTTATTCGCTGGGAGCGATCCTGTACGAGTGCCTGGCGGGACAGCCGCCCTTTCGCGGCGAGACCGTCCTCGAAACACTTCGCAAGGTCACCACACAGGCGCCGTCCTCGCCCTCGCAACTGCGGCAAGGGGTGCCGCGCGATCTGGAAACGATCTGTCTGAAATGTCTGCGCAAAGAGCCGGAGAATCGTTACCCCACCGCCGAGGCACTGGCCGACGACCTGCAGCGATTTCTCGATGGCCAGCCCATCCGGGCGCGGAGCGTCAGCCTGGTCGAGCGCGGCGTCAAGTGGGTGCGGCGCCGCCCTGAACGCGCCTCGCTTGTGGCCCTCGTTCTGCTCGCCCTGCCGCTGCTGGCCTTTCTTTGGCCGCGCTCCAAACCGGCAACGTCTCATCCCGTGCTGGCCGGGGAGGCGCGAACGATCCTGGTGAAGTATTGCTTTCCCTGTCATGGCCAGGACCCGGCGAAGGAGGCGGGAAAACTGTCCGTCCTCAATCGCGAACAACTGCTCGCCCCGCGTCGCCGGGTCGCGGTGGTGCCCGGCGATGTGAAGGCATCGCGATTGATCGAACGCATTGAGGACGGCTCGATGCCGCCGGACGACAAGGAAGAGTATCCGCGCCTGGCGAGCGATGAGATTGAGAAGCTGAAACGGTGGGTTGCCGAAGGAGCGCCGGCCTTTGCCGGGCCTCACGCGGAAGACTTCGAGCCTTCGCCGCCGCCTTCGCCGCTGGCCGTGACGGTACACGAGCTGTTCCGCAAGCGCTGTCATGAATGCCATCGTCTCGGCAAAGCGGATGAAGGCATCAAGGTGCTGAATCACGATTTGCTGGTCGAGAAGAGAAAGGTGGTCGTCCCTGGCAGCCCGGAGCAGTCCCCGTTGTGGCACCGCCTGGTTGAGGACGCCCGGATGCCGCAGCCACCTCATCCTCCTCTGAGCGAGGCACAACTCGACGCCGTGCGCCGCTGGATCGAGGAAGGTGCGCCGCCGTTTCCGCTCTCGAATAGGCGCAGATGAGCGGGCTCACCCGCCGATGGAGTGCATGGTCCGCAGCGGTTTGATGAAGCGGGCCGTGTTGATCTCATGGCCCTCCCACTTGGCGTAGACGTTGTCGCGAATCCGCTGCGCCAGTGTGACGTCGTCGGGCTGTTCGCGCAGGAACGGCTTGACATCTATCTCGTCGAGAGCGAACAGGCAGTTTCGCAGTTTGCCCTCGGCCGTCAGCCGCAGACGATTGCAACTCATGCAGAAGGGCCGCGACACCGAGGCGATTATGCCGACGTTGCCGCCGCCATCGGTGTAGCTGAACTCCATGGCCGGGGCGCGCGGATCGTAGTGTTCCGCCGGCACGAGCGAACACACCTCGTGTTCGAGTTGTTCGAGGACCTCGTGCGCGAAATAGACCTTGTTCCGCTCCCACTGATCGGCGCCGATCGGCATATACTCGATGAAGCGCATCTCGAGGCCATGTTCGCGCGCAAACCGGGCCAGGGGTCCGACTTCGGGTTCGGTGAAGCCGCGAATGCTGACCGCGTTGATCTTGACCGGATCGAAGCCGGCCTTCTTCGCGGCGAGGATGCCGGCGATCACCTTTTCGACGCCGTCGCGGCGCGTGATCTGGCGGAAGCGCCCCGGATCAAGACAGTCGAGGCTGACATTGATGCGCCGCAGCCCCGCGTTGTAAAGGGGCTGCGCCTGGTCGGCGAGGAGGAGGCCATTGGTGGTCAGTCCGATATCGCGGATACCAGGGACGGCAGCGAGCATGGCGACGAGCTTCGACAGGTCCTTGCGCATCAGGGGTTCGCCGCCGGTGAGCCGAACCTTGTCAATGCCGAGCGGCGCGGCGACGCGGACGAAGTGGGTGATTTCCTCGAAGGTGAGCAGGGCGGAGCGATCGAGGAAGACGACATCCTCGGGCATGCAGTAAGTGCAGCGCAGATTGCAGCGATCCGTGACGCTGATGCGCAGGTTATTGTGAATGCGGCCAAAAGTGTCGATCAGCGGTGTGGTCATGAGTCTCAGTTTGGATTCT
>JBBSDR010001551.1:0-2217 GCA_038240465.1 Gemmatales bacterium | reverse complement strand
TGGCCGATGCCGTCACCGCGGTCGTTTACCGTGATCTTGCCCGGCCGCTTTCCCGCGCCTATCACGAGGCTCTCGAGCTGCTGGGGCGGATTCAACCTCACATCCAGGTCGAGATCGGAGCTGGCGAGGTGGCCTCCATCACGCTCAAGCCGGCACTCGCAAAGAAGGACGTCCTCTCCGCTCTTGAGGCTGCCCTCGCTCTGCCCGGCCAGATTGCTGACAGCCAGGGCAAGCGCGTCGCGTTCGTCATCGACGAGTTCCAGAATGCCGTGATGATCGACAGGGACCTGCCGGCGATAATGCGCACGGTCTTTCAACGGCAGGGTAAGGTCGCCCATGTCTTCATGGGGAGCCAGCAGAGCCTGATGACAACGTTATTACCGAACGTGGGCAGCCGATGTACCGCCTCGCCAAACGGGTCCCGCTGGGCCCCATCCCCGCGGCGGAATTCGCGCCCTTCATTGAGGACGGCTTCGAGACAACCGGCCTGAAGATCAGCACCGATGCCGTTGCCAGATTGCTCGAACTATCGGAGGGCCACCCGTACCACACCCAGGAGCTGGCCTCTGCCACCTGGAACATCGCGGTTGCGGCGCTCGAGCCGGTCTCAGTTGAGACCGTCCATGCGGCCCATGAAAGTGTCTATCGAGCTGAGAGTCCCCTCTACGTGAGCGAATGGGAAAAGATCTCCGCGCATCAGCGCCGAACACTGGTTGCTGTCGCCCATGACCCGAAAGGTCAGGTCTACTCGGACGAATATCGCAGGCGCTATGACCTGGGCGCAGCTTCGAGCGTTCAACGCTCGATCGAGCAGTTGGTGAATCGGAACGTCATCCAGGGGACTGCCGCTGGTCAGTTCCAGGTGCCGGATCCGTACTTCCGTCTGTGGCTGCGACGGCTTGCCCGGCAGAATACGGTGTCGCCGACGAACCAGCAGTACGCGAAATGACGTTACGCAAGGGTGCGTAGTAAGGGTCGCGGCCCCGTCTCCCGTCCTTGAAGTCACAAATGATCGGTCTGATCACAAGATTTGACACGATCCAGTTATCGGCCTAGCCTGCAGGGGTGGGCCGAGGAGCGCCGATGGCGGGCGAGGACGCCGGCACGAGGCTGCGAGCCACGGGCCTGCGGGCCGCCGGTCTTCGCGTGACGGCGCCACGGCTCGCGGTGCTGGCTGCTCTTCAGGAGCATGGCCACGCGGACGTTGACGAGTTGGTCAGAGTCAGCCGGGATCGTCTGGGCGCGCTCTCGACCCAGGCCGTGTACGAGATGCTCCGCGTTTTCGTGGCCGCGGGGATGGCGCGGAGGATCGAGCCCGCCGGTCGGCCGGCCCTGTTCGAGGCACGGGTTGGGGACAACCATCATCACGCCGTCTGCCGGGCCTGCGGCGTGGTCGCCGATGTCGACTGTGCCATCGGGCAGCCGCCCTGCCTCAGCCCCTCGCAAACTCATGGCTTCGTTCTCGACGAGGCCGAGGTGACGTTCTGGGGGCTGTGTGCTTCCTGCGCCACCGCCAGCGCAGTCAGTTAGCCGACAAGCAGAGGAGAACCCCATGACGGACAACGAGCGGCCCCCCACGACCTTCGACTCCGGTCAGCCGGCCACGAGCGACGAGCACTCACTCACCGTCGGCCCAGCGGGGCCGATCCTGCTCCAGGACTCCTATGTCATCCAGAAGATGCAGGCGTTCAATCGGGAGCGGGTGCCAGAACGTGTCGTGCACGCCAAGGGCGGCGGCGCCCACGGGTATTTCGAAGCCACCGAAGACGTTTCGCAGTTCACCAAGGCTGTCCTGTTCCAGAAGGGCAAGAGGACTGAGTCGGTTGCGCGCTTCTCGACGGTCGCCGGCGAGTTGGGCTCGCCCGACACCGCTCGTGACCCTCGCGGCTTTGCGCTCAAGTTCTACACCGAGCACGGCAACTACGACATGGTCGGCAACAACACCCCGGTCTTTTTCATCCGCGACCCGTCGAAGTTCTCCGACTTCATCCACTCGCAGAAGCGTCGCGCCGACAACCACCTGCGCGACAACAACATGCAGTGGGACTTCTGGACGCTGTCGCCGGAGTCGGCACATCAGGTCACCATCCTGATGGGTGACCGTGGAATCCCGCGGACCTGGCGCCACATGAACGGCTACTCCTCCCATACCTACATGTGGATCAATGCCGGCGGTGAGAAGTTCTGGGTGAAGTACCACTTCAAGACCGACCAGGG
>JBBSDR010001550.1:0-2222 GCA_038240465.1 Gemmatales bacterium | reverse complement strand
GATCGAAGGTGATACACGCCGCCCCGAGCGCGAAGGCTGGTGAGCAGCCACATCGTCAGATCGTCTTCGGATGGGAATTCCGATTGGCTGTGTGGGAAGATTCGGATGTGAGGTTGTGCCATAACTGATACCGGGGTCAAGAAGGAACATCGCGTCCGCATGCTGCCGCAAGATCATCCTTCGCGATGCTACTCGACCGATGATCGCAGAGCCAGCGAGAAACCTGCTCCATCGGTCCATCTTATTTCCAGGAGGCATACGCCGGAATCCGGTGTATACTGACGGCATGGAAGCCAAGACTCGCTATCGTCTTCGGATGAAACTCCAGGCAGCCCTTTGCCGCGTCGTCGAAGTGGTTGGGGAGTTGGAGGAGTCGGCGGTTGAATAGACTTTATCGGGAATAAGGTTCCTTGGACGATTCTTGGACGTTTTTCTCGGCGTTTTTGAGCAGAAATCCTTATTCCCGATAAAGTCTACTGCAACGAGGAGAACGCGGAGACGGTCGAGGGGACCATCATTCTGCTCACTCGGTTCCTCAACCGCCCGTTTACGCTCCGTCCTCTGGGGATCGAGCCGCTGATGCGAGCCAAGCATCGACGGCAAAGGGAGACGTGGAAGCGAAAAATTCGATCCCGATGCACCCAGCATGATCTGCAACCGAGCCTTGTTCTGTCCGGAACCGTGGACGGTCCAGTCTTGACTTGAAGAGAGGGACACATGGAGCGACTGCGCTGTCCTGAATGCCAGACCGAATTCTCCCTTGATCCCGCATCGCTTCAAGAACCGGCTATCTGTCCCGGTTGCGCGAAGCCGATTCGTTTTGCGCGACTGGCACCGGAAGAAAAGTCCGGGACGCCGGTCCCATTCAGCGTGCCAAGCTTTCATCCGGAGCCTTACAGGCCTGACGGCGGATTCAGTTTGCTTCGGCTGCCGATTCTCTTTGGCGCTCTGGCCCTGGCGGCGATTGCGTTTGGCTGGCTTGCCAGTTTCATCGGCCAATGGTTCTACGTCGTATTCATCTTTCCCCTCGTTGTTGCGTCCGGCGTGGCGATGGGGGGCGCCTGGGGTGCGATGCTGGCGCGAATGCGAAATCCTCTCCTCGGTGGATTGGCTGGCCTCCTCGGGGGAGCCTTGGCCATAGTCGCCATGCACTACTTCAAATACCAACGTCACATCACACAAACCGCCATAGCAACTCTCGAACTTGGTTCGGATGGGGGAAAAGTGAAGGCCGACCCGGCCCAGCCAAAGCCGACCCTTGCGGAGGTCGAGGACGAACTGCGCCAGCAGATCGGGTTCGGGCATTTCATGAATCTGCGGGCCGAAGCGGGAGTTCGCCTTGGCCGAAAAGATGATGACAAACTGGGTTTCATCGGCTCGTGGGTCTACTGGGGAGTGGAACTGGCGTTTGTCGCTCTTCTGGCATCGTATTGCGGCTACTCGGTGGCACGCGCCCCGTTCTGTGCGGAGTGCGGCTCGTGGAAAACGGATCGGACACTTGGGACGCTATCGGAGACGCCGGAGGCCATCAAGGCATTGCAAACGGGCGACCTGACGCAGGTGGCCGAATCCGCAGATAGACCCAGCCAGGGACTGCTGTCGATTTCTCTCGCCGTTTGTCCTATCTGCGACACGCAAGCGTCTGTTGTCGTGAAGCTCGAACGGCTGGTCAAGGACAAGGAGAACAATGTGAAAAAAGAGAATGTCCTGGAGTTGACCTATCCAGGGGAGGCTCTGCCTTCGCTAGAAGCCGTTATTCAGCCCTCGAACCGATCGGAAGATGGGAAGGTGAACTGCAAACGAGAAGGAGGTCAGTCATGAACTAACAAAGTCGCGGCAGTTGTCAGGTCAATCGTCTCTTCAAGCGGGAGCAATGGGCCAAGGCTCGCGCGGAGACGAGGACCAGCAGGGCGCCTACGGCAGTCGAAGCCGGCGGACTGGAGGACCGTGGGGAACGTCTTGCCGTTCGAGAGAAACTCTCTGGAGAAAGAGTTGACAGTGGCCGCCGTCACTGGGAACCTTCAACATCCTCATGGGTTACTCTCCTGAAGAGATCGGCCTCAAACTTCAACTTCTCCAGAGAGGGAGCGAGGGCTTTCTCAAATCGTAACCGTTCACCGGCGATCTGGCCAAAAAACGTAGCCGGACTACAAAGATGGCCATGGTAAACATGAGGCATAGCACCTGTAGTCGTTGTGCGGATTGGGAACAACGCTGCTGCG
>JBBSDR010001549.1:0-2225 GCA_038240465.1 Gemmatales bacterium | reverse complement strand
TTACGCCTGCGTGGCTCAACTTTCGGATTCTCGCTCCAGAACCGATCGCCATGCGGGCGGGGACGCACCTGCTGTACCGGCTCAGATGGCACGGCTTTCCCGTGCGGTGGGTGACCGAGATTCAAACCTGGAATCCGCCCACCGAGTTCATCGACGTGCAAACCCGAGGCCCCTACCGCCTCTGGCACCACACTCATCGTTTTGAGCCGGTTGAGGGGGGAACTCTCATGCGTGATGTGGTTCGTTACGTCCTCCCCCTTGGGTCACTGGGACGACTCGCGCACACCTGGTTGGTGGAATCCGATCTGAAGGCTATCTTCGATTATCGTGCCGCGAAGGTGTCCAAGATCCTGGGGGCCTGGTCTGCACATGAGTGACGCGACTTTACTCTGGTTTCGACTGGACCTGCGTGTGACCGACAATCCGGCGCTGCTGGCCGTCCTCGGTCAAGGCGGGCCGGTGATTCCCGTTTTCATTTGGTCGCCCGATGAAGAGGGCCAATGGCAACCGGGCGCAGCATCGCGGTGGTGGTTGCACCAGTCCCTGACCCAGCTGGATGCCTTGTTGCGCGAGCGAGGATCCCGCCTGATCGTCCGCCGAGGCCCAACGCTTGAGACGATCCGTGAACTGCTGGTGGAATCAGGTGCCGTAGGTGTGTACTGGAACCGACGCTACGAGCCGGCAGTCATCGACCGCGATCGGCGTGTCAAAGCCGCCCTGCATCAGGATGGACGAATCGCGGAGAGTTTCAACAGCTCGCTGCTCTTCGAGCCGTGGACTGTGGGCACTCAACAAGGTCAACCGTATCAGGTTTTCTCGGCGTTCTGGAAAGCCTGCCTGGCACGACAGGATCCTGAAACCCACGAGCCAGCGCCCAACGACATCAGAAGTCCGCGACACTGGCCGGAAACGTTACCGTTGCGCGCGCTTGGTCTGGAGCCAACCATTGACTGGGCCGGCGGTCTTCGTTCAAACTGGCGTCCCGGCGAGGCTGGGGCCATTAAAGAGTTGAATCGATTCCTGGACGAGGGGCTGTCCGAGTACTCCACGGGAAGGGACCGTCCCGACCGTGTGGGGACTTCGCGCCTGTCGCCTCACCTCCACTTCGGCGAAATCGGACCCAGGCAAGTGTGGTCGGCGGTTCGCGGAGGGCAGGACGGTCGCGCTGAAGCGGGGCAGTCCTATTTGCGGGAACTCGGCTGGCGGGAATTTGCGCACCATCTCCTGTTTCACTTCCCGCACACGCCCGAGCAACCGCTCCGGAAAGACTTTGCGGCCTTTCCCTGGGAACCCGACCGAGAAAACCTGCGTGCCTGGCAGCGAGGGAGAACCGGTTATCCCATCGTGGACGCCGGCATGCGCGAGCTGTGGCACACCGGCTGGATGCACAATCGTGTGCGCATGATCGTGGCGTCGTTCCTGGTGAAGGACTTGCTCATTCCCTGGCAACAGGGTGCCGCGTGGTTTTGGGACACGCTGGTCGACGCCGAGCTTGCAAACAATACCCTGGGTTGGCAGTGGACGGCCGGTTGCGGCGCCGATGCCGCGCCCTACTTCCGCATATTCAATCCGGTGACTCAGGGCGAGAAATTCGACCCGAACGGTGATTATGTCCGTCGCTGGGTGCCCGAATTGGGCAAAATGTCGAGCGAGTGGATTCACAAGCCTTGGGAAGCGCCCGCTGGCTTGCTGGCCGATGCGGGAGTCAAGCTGGGGACGACCTATCCGCGGCCCATCGTTGACCACCGCGAAGCTCGTGTCCGTGCGTTCGAGGCCTATCAACGAATTAAGCAATAGGCCGCCCGACTGCCCCGTCCGAAGCCGTATCAAAGACGAGGGGATCACGCCTGGTCTCGACATGGCAGTGACCACGGCCGTCGCTCGATGGGCAAGTACACGAGAATCAGCTGCTGGTTCCTTTGTCCCCATCGCTCGTGACAGAATGGCACTGACTGAAGATGCCGGCGAGAGCCTGTCATAGAGTGCCAGTTAGCGCGCCGAAACACTTCAGGCTCTTCCGACGAATGCGTGGTTTAGGTCTTGAAAAAATGGACATGCTTTCCTTGTTTGGAGTTACACAACACGCTCCAACGGAGGAAGCAGCATGTCCACCAGTTTACTGTATCATGCCTTTGGCTTGGTCGGCTACCACTATGTGCGTCAAGAGGTCCAAGACGGTCAGGTGCTCTTTCGTATCGACAAACCCCGCAACCGCCTGCGCTGCT
>JBBSDR010001548.1:0-2234 GCA_038240465.1 Gemmatales bacterium | reverse complement strand
CGTGCGTCAGCGTCGTCTTGACCAGTCCATCCGCGAGGCCGAACGCCTTGATCGTCTTGTCGGCGCTGGCGCTGTAGAGCAGGTCGCCCTTGGCCGAGAAAAGGACCGCGCTGATCGCTCCCGTGTGTCCGGCGAAGTTCTTCACTTCCTTGCCCATCGTTACATCGAGCAGGCGGACACTACCATCTGAGAGGCCGGCGACGACCTGCTGGCCATTTGGGCTGAAGGTAACAGCTTGCACTGCTGCCGGCAGGTTGACGAACTTCTTGATCTCCTTTGCGTCAGCCGCATTCCAGACGATGACGCTCTTGTCAGCGTTGCCCGCCGCGACTCGGGTGCCGTCAGCGCTGTAGGCCACGGATAGGACCGACAGCGTACCGCCGGGGAAAGGCCGTTCGGTCAGTCCGGTCGTCAGGTTCCAGAGGCGGGCCTGCTTGTCGGCGCAGCCCGTCAGCACCTTCGTCCCATCCGGACTCAGGGCGAGACTCGTCACCTGATCGAGATGAGCGAGGGGCTTCGGCGCGACCAGCGGCATCTGCCAGAGTTTGATGCTGCCATCGGCCGACGAGGAGAGCAGTTGCTGGCCGGCGGGTGCAAACGACAGCGAGGTAATCGGGCCATTGTGAGCGCCGAGGACGTTCGTCTGCTGGCCATTCGTCTGATTCCAAAAGCGGATCGTCTGATCGTCACCGCCTGAAGCGAGCAGCGTCTGGGTCGAATTCAGAGCAACCGCCGTCACGGCCCCCGCATGGTTGGCGTACTGGCGTTCGAGGGTGCCGGCCGGAAGGGTCCAGGAGCGCAGCAGCTTGTCCTTGCTTCCGGTGATAAGCCGCTTGCCGTCGGCGGACAACTGCGCGCTCAGGACGGCGTCGGCATGCGGCACCGAGCGCGGCGCGACAGCGGGGACCGCCCACAGTTTCACCAGCCCATCGCTTCCGGACGTCATCACCTGGGTGCTGGCGGGATGAAAACTGACACTCGTCAACGGCCCCGCATGAGCGGCGACCTGGGCAGCGATCTTGCCATCCGCGGCGGTCCACAGGACGAGCTTCTGGTCGGCAGTCCCGCCCGCGATCAGCAGGTTGTTCGGCGATAGCGCCACGGCATTGACGACACCCGTCGCCGGGGCCATGGGCCGCAGTTGCTGGCCGGTTGCGAACGTGCTGATGCGAACGCTCTTGTCGGCGCTGGCGGTGATAAGCTGGCTGCCATCGGCGGATAGTGTCAGCGATGTGACGGCGTCGGCATGAGGAACAGCCAGGGCGCGCGACGGCGCGGGCGGCATCGTCCAGAAGCGCAGGGTGCCATCGTCGCCGGCCGTGTAGGCGACGGTGTTGTTCGGGTTGAGGAGGATGCTGTTGACGCTCGATGGATGCGCGCCGAAGGCTGCGACCAGTTGGCCATTCACCGGGTTCCAGAAACGCACCGTTCGGTCGGCACCGGACGAGGCGAGGAGCGTGCCGTTGCCGTTGAAGCTCACGGATGTGACGGCTCCCTGATGGCCGGTGAGGCTGAACAGTTCCTTGCCGTCGGCCGCGTTCCACAACTTGACGATGCCGTCTTTCGCGCCTCCAGCGATCAACTTGCCATCGACGCTGACTGCAACGCTTTGCATCTCGGCCACATGAGCCAGCGAGCGAATCGCCTTCGTGGAGGGGAAGTCCCAAATCTTGGCGGTGTTATCGGCGCTGCCCGAGGCGATGAGGGTATTGTCGGGATTGAGGGCGAGCGAGAGGACAAGGTTCTGATGTCCGAGCGGCCCGCTGAACGACTTGAACTCCTTACCGCCGGCCGCCTCGAACACCTTGAGACTGCGGTCAAAACTGCCTGTGACGACATACTTGCCATCGGCGCTGTAGGCGACTGAGTAGACCGCCTCGGAGTGGCCCTTGAGCGCGGCGGCGACGTTGGCCGGCAGTTCGTCCTGCTTCTGGGCCAGGACCAGGCCGAGCAGACCGGCCACGACAAGAGCGGCAATCCAGCGAATGCGCAGCGACATGAAGAAACCCTCCGGGAGTGAGTACGAGGCAGGAGCGAGCGACAGGCGGATTGTAGTGTGGCATGCCCGGCGCAGGCTGTCAATCGGTTGCGCCGAAGCGAGTTGACCGGCGTTGCTCTCTGCTCGACCCCTGCCGCCTTGTGAGATCGTCCCGCTTTTAAGGGCTGGATATTCCAGGGTTTGCGTGAGTGGCGTCGTTGTGCTGTTCTCGGAGTTTCAGGACCGCGAGAAGATT
>JBBSDR010001547.1:0-2235 GCA_038240465.1 Gemmatales bacterium | reverse complement strand
TGATGGCTACTACCTTCACGATGCGATCGTTCAGTGGATGGGCCTGCGCACTGGCAACTTTGTGATCATTCTCCAAATCGACCCACCTCCACAGTCGATCTTGACATTCACATACGATATGGTCGAGAGTCCGACGATCGTCAAGAATGTGTTGCCCCCGGAACACTGTGGTATCGGGCCAATCGTGGAGTGGCAGTACGACGAGATTGAGATGGTCCCCGGGACGCCGCCGACGTGGCGGCAATCCATTCTGCTGAGCAACGGCTGGGAGGTAACGCTTCACTTCCGCGACGTGCAGGTGCAGGAGGTCCAGGCGTTGATCCCGGCGCCGCATAATGGTCAAGTTGTCAGCGTATCCGGTTCGGTGTCCCAGTCCGTCTGACGTGTTCGGAGAGGCGGGACGAAGAGAAAGTCCTCCGCGCGGATAATATTACCTCGGCAAGAAAGAAGCTCACATGTAGCCGAAGTCGCCCGACTTCCGGTGCCGTGCTGGCCCGAAGTCTGGCGACTTCGGCTACAAGAAGGCGTGCGTTTCTTCTCTGCCGAGGTACTATAATTCAGATTGGCCGACTTTTGGAGGACTGCTCGATGAACGTCAACCAACTGATGAACTGGGTCGATGAGGCAGAAACCCACCAGAAGATCGTCGGCGAGTATGCCGGCTGTTACGCCCTCGGGGTGACCGACAACCCGACGGCGTTTCTTCTGCGAGTAGAGCCGGCAGACGTGAGCAACTTCCCGTCCGAAGTGAACATCCACGGCGTTGAGGTGCCGGTCATCGTCCAGGGCAACTTTGACCCGCCCAAGCCGTTAGGCCGCCGCCGCTGATGGTCCCCGGGACGCCGCCGACGTGGCGGCAGTCCATTCTGCTGAGCAACGGCTGGGAGGTGACGCTTCACTTCCGCGACGTGCAGGTGCAGGAGGTCCAGGTGTTGATCCCGGCGCCGCGCAACGGCCAGATTGTCGAGTTGCCTGCTTCGCTGTCTCATCCCGTTTGACGATCCCTCGACGCTTTTCGGTATCTCTGTCGTGTGAGGGCGTTCTCAATGGTGCTTGCCTTTCGCGCGCGCGACTTCTTCATCGATCCTGAGAGAAATCATCTCCTGTTCGTTCAAGGGCGGATCGATGACCACCTGCCGGCCGTCCCTGGCATAGATGGTCATCTTGATCCGGTAACCTGCCGGAAGACCATTTCGCCGGTAATTGGTCTTGATCCTCGACACATGAGCAACGGCATCGTAGCGAAGGACGGTTGTGTCCCGGGCGCTCTTGTGGACGAACCCGTCGCGGAACAGCAACACCTTCTCCTTCCACAGCCGAACACATTCCCGATAGAGGAAAATAGCGATCAGCAGCAGCCCCATTGGGACGGCAATGTAGACAGCCAGTGCCGCCGGTTTGTTCAGATCAAGCCTTCGGGGAAGTAAGATCAGGGCCAGCAGCGCGAGCACGATCGACCCCACAAGGAGGAAGCCTCGTTCCACCCGGAAGTACAGGGCCACCGGATAGGTTTCGAGTAACGGGCCGAGCAGTGAGGCATCGTAGGGCAGGTCTGCGAGAAGTTTCAGTAGCGACTCAGGGGCTGTCTGTGGCCGGGGGGGATCCTCGGCATGCGACGTCGGTGTCGGAGGACCGGGAACCAGTAGTTCTCCTTTGCACCTGGGGCAGGCGACACGCTGACCCACGGCGTGTTCGGGCGTTTGCAGCGACTGGCTGCAACTGGGACACGAAAAGGTGATCATGAGTCCTCTCTTCAGACTGCGTGGTGCCTGTCGAACACTGTTTATCGTTTCGGCGGATCGAAGTCCCAACCGGCCTGACGCACCGCGCGACGCAGATCGGGATACCAGGTGTAAAGCGTCGATTCATACAGGCCAATCCGCGCCACGCCGCGACCACTGTAATGCTTCGTGAACGCGGCGATCGCCTCGACCGACAGTTCGCCCTCGCGCTTCTGCCAGTTCTTCAGCGGATCGACGTCTCCTGCCTCGATAATTGCCATCGCCTTGCCGCGCACGCCGCAGGCTTCCACCGTCGCGTCAATCGTCGGCCGCGGACCGTGGCCGCTGTACCAGTTGCCGTCGATGATCGTGTCGATCAGGCCGTCCGCGATCCACTCCTTGCCGCGCAGCGCGAACTTGCTCGGACCAGAACAGCGAACTGCGATCTCGACGTCCTTGCCGACCGCCTTCCGCAGATCAATCAGGAACGCCTTGAAATACTGCGCCAGATGCT
>JBBSDR010001546.1:0-2241 GCA_038240465.1 Gemmatales bacterium | reverse complement strand
GCCGCAGCAAGCCCTCCTCGGCAAACAGATACGGAACCGGCGTGGGAATGCTGTCCAGCGCCGTGCCGAACAGGAACGGCAAGCTCATCAGCGGCGCCTGCACGTCAAACGGCGGCAGCGGCGCCCGGGCCGGCACCAGCACGTCGATCCCCGGACACGACGCCAGCAACTTCGCCAGCGGCGCCTGGCACTCGAACACCACCCGCCCGCCGCGCTCCTTCACCAGGGGCAAATAGCGCACAAACTGGATCGTGTCGCCCAATCCCTGCTCGTGAGAAACCAGGATGGTGCGACCCTCCAGCGGCGCGCCGTCCCACCGTGGCGGTAAGTTTCCAACTTGCCGGTTCGGAATCGGCAAGTTGGAAACTTGCCGCCACGCTTTGCGTTCGAGCAAACGCTGTTCGTACTCAGGCCAGCCGCGGGCGAAATCGCCCTGCACCAGCCAGGCCAGCGCCCGGTTCTTGCGGGCCATCGGATAGTCCGGCCTGAGCGTCAGCGCCCGCTCGAAGTGGGCCAGCGCCTCGTCGAAGCGCAGCAGCGCGGCGCAGGCGATGCCGGCGTCATTGTGGACATTGGCGGCATCCGGCTTCAGACGCAGCGCTTCCTGGAAATGGCGCATCGACTCGTCATCGCGGCCCAGTTTGCTGAGGGCGGCGCCCAGGCCGAGGTGCGTCTCGGGACACTCGGGGCGGAGAGCGAGCGCGGCGTGGAAAGAGCGCAGGGCCTCCTCGTGTCGTTACGAACGCGAGTCGGTAGTTGTCAAATAGTTACGGAAATAGTTCGGGGTTTGACCCCTTTTCCTGGCAAGGGCGGCGGCCACGACTATGCGGGGAACTTCGAGGAAGCGGCCAACAAGGTCATGTTCCGCTTTCTGGAGCAGCATCTCAAGCCGGGCAAGTGATCCTCGTGGAGTTGGTCTGGCGTCCGAAGTTCCCACCGATCAGGATGCGGCCTGCCAGTTGGCGTAGCATTTCTCTTCGATGATGCGCGAGCCGAGCAATTCGTTGATCCGGCGTTTGAGGGCGCCGCGGCGATCGTTGACCTTGTACACCGATCGCGCCAGTTCGAGAAAGCGGTCGCCGAAATCCTGGACTGCCTCACAACGACGAAGATCGTCTTCGATCTCCCACAAGCTTTCGTTGACCGCGCGAAGTTCGCACGTCAACAGGGTCAATTCCTCCGAAGGCAAGCAGGCTCGCCCATGTGCTGCTCGCAACAGATCCAACTCGTTCTGAACGTTTCGCAGCCGAACCGGATCGAGGATGCGTGCCGCCTTGATCTCAAGAATGGTGATCTTGTCGAGCAGTTCGCCGGCGGAAACCGGCACCGTGAGCGGGCAGAGGGATGGAGCGTTCGTCCGTTCGTTCTCGAGAGCGCAAGCCACGCGCTCGAAAACCTCCGTCCAGTCGCCGCGCCGTTGCTGGCGAAACAGCCGCATCGTCGGATACCAGGGACAGTCCTCGCGCTCCAGCAGCCAGCGCCAGTCCGGCACGCTGCCGAGGACCACCCAGACCGGCACGCCCAGCGCCCCGGCCAGATGCGCCAGGGCCGTATCCGACGTGATGACCAGGTCAAGCTGCTTGAGGATGGCCGCGGTATCCATGAAGGCGCCTGTAGACTCGTCGGCCTGCCGATCGAAAGACAGGATCGGCAAGTCCACCGCCGACAACTGCTCGACACCTGACCCCTTCTGCAAACTGATGAGATGCACGTCTGGTATTCGCGCCAGTGGCATGAAGGAGAGCAGCGGAATGGACCGTCCCCGGTCAGCGATGTAGTTGGGATTGCCCTGCCAGCCGATGCCGACCTTGAACCCTTGAAGGCGGCCGAGCATCCGGCCCCAGCGCTCGACCAGCCCGGCATCAGCGGAGAGATACGGCACGGCGGCGGGGATTGTGTCGAGGGTCGTCCCCAGAAGGAAAGGCAGGCTCATCAGCGAGGCATGGACGTCGAAAGGCGGCAGCGGCGCACCCTGGGCAATCAACTCATCGATGCCCGCACAGGAGCGCAATAGCGGTAAGAGCGACGCGGGAGATAGCAACAGCACCCGCGCCCCTTGCGCTTTGAGCAGGGCGGCGTAGCGCACGAACTGGAGGAAGTCACCGATACCTTGCTCGGGATACAGGAGGATGGTGCGACCCGCCAGTGATGTGCCGTCCCAGCGCGGCTGCGTTAAGCCGACCGGCAAGAGGTGAACTACCCGGTGGGACAGGCGTCTCGCCTGTCCGGACAGGCGAGACG
>JBBSDR010001545.1:0-2243 GCA_038240465.1 Gemmatales bacterium | reverse complement strand
TGATCGTGAGCCGGCGCTCCCCACAGGCGCGCGGGAGGAATCGGCTGCAGCCCTTCAAGATAGTCGTAGAAGCCGAGATTGAAATCGACCCGCTGCATCTCGCCGTCGGTGATGAGTTCGGCCCCGGCGCGAAGCTGATCGTCAACGGCGAGGCGGACGGCATCGCGGACCGCTTCCGCCCGGTCATCGGCGCCATACAGGTCCGGATGGCGGGCGACATCCTCGCAGAACTTCGCGTACCAGCCGGGAAAGGACCACGAGCCGATGACGGTGGCGGCGAGCGGCGGCAGGCTGTTCATGCGCTAACTCCTTCGCCGGGTAGTGTACGAATTCCCGAAAGAGACGCGCTCCACAGGGCAAGTCGAGATATTCTGGAAGAGACGGCAAGGGTCCATCACTACAGTGTGGAGCGCGACCTGGCGGTCGTAGTTGGTCCCTGCATCGTGGCCGGCTTGCTCCTTGGGCGCACCGCTCTAACTCTTCTTCTGTGGCAGGGACTGATAGGCGGCAGCGGTTCGGCGACCTATCTGCATGTGGCCGCACAGGAGGTGCTGTGGTTGCTCCACGCACTCCACGATCCCCCGTCCACTGGCAGGCGCTTTAATTGACACCCCTTGAGACTGATCCCATGACTTCCTTTCCTGTCGCTGACCTCCGCCGTCTGTTTCCCGCGCTTCAGCGCACCATCAAGGGCAAGCAGCCGATCTTCCTCGACGGCCCTGGCGGCACACAGGTCCCTCAAGGCGTCATTGACGCGATCTCGCACTACCTCTCGACCTGCAACGCCAATCACGGCGGCGTCTTCACCACTGGCCGGGAATCGGATCGCATCGTCCACGAGGCCCATGCCGCCGTCGCCTCTTTGCTCAACGCGCCATCGCCCGACGAGATTGTCTTCGGCCAGAACATGACGTCGCTGACCTTGCATCTTTGCCGTTCGATCGCTCGTACCTGGAAGTCAGGCGATGAAGTCCTGGTCACCCGGCTCGATCACGATGCCAACGTCCGCCCCTGGGTGCTGGCGGCCCGCGATGCCGGCTCGACCGTTCACTTCATCGACGTCCATCCCGAGGACTGCACTCTCGACCTCGACGATCTGCACAAGAAACTATCGCCGCGAACGAAGTTGCTCGCCGTGACGGCTGCGTCCAATGTCGTCGGCACGATCAACGACATTCCCGCTCTCACAAGACTGGCGCACGCTGTTGGCGCGATGGTGTACGTCGATGCGGTCCACTATGCGCCGCATGGTCCGATTGACGTGCAGGGTTGGGATTGCGACTTTCTCGCCTGCTCGGCCTACAAATTCTTCGGCCCGCACGTCGGCATTCTCTGGGGCAAACGACGGTGGCTCGAAGAACTGGAGCCGTACAAGGTCAGGCCGTGTGCGGATACTCTGCCGGATCGCTGGATGACCGGCACCCAGAACCACGAAGGACTCGCGGGAGTCGCGGCAGCGGTTGCTTATCTCAAGGACGTCGGGCTGATACGGATTCGCGAGTACGAACAGGAACTGGGTAAGAAGCTCCTCTCGGCCCTCAGCGAACGTCGGAAAATCAAGGTGTGGGGCATCCACGATCCGCGCCGCATGACGGAGCGTGTGCCGACGGTCTCGATCGGTATCGAGGGACACACGCCGACGCAGGTCGCCGAGCATCTCGCCCGACACGAGATTTACACCTGGAACGGCAACATGTATGCGCTGGAACTGTCGGAGCGTTTGGGCCTGGAGGAACGCGGCGGCTTCCTGCGTCTGGGCTTGGTCCACTACAACACAACGGCTGAGATCGACCGTTTGCTGCGGGCGCTGGACGAGTTGCTGGCGGAGTAGTTCTTCGGTCACCCGTAGCTGAAGTCGCCAGACTTCAGGCATCCAGATCAGTCTCTCACGCGAGCAGAATCCCTGCACGGGCCGCCTTGTCACGCACCAACCATTGCGTCGCCCTTGCTCATTCCAACGCACGGGACTGCTGTCGCTTGCAGGGCCTTTTCCCACGAAAAGGTTTCGCTGGTTGGAACAGTGCGGAAAGTGCAACTTCTCGGCATGCCCGCACCCGTGCTGAAAAAAAGATCCCGGTTTCGCTCAAGTGTCCCCGGCCCGCCTTGGACGATGGGGTACAGTTTCTAGCCTATGTTGCGCAGTTAGTAGTGTACAAGTAATGTACAGAATATCCAATACTCCGGGGTTTTCTCAGAAATCGCTTGGCGGGTCTTCACTACAAAAGGTGGTCGGGACTCAATCG
>JBBSDR010001544.1:0-2245 GCA_038240465.1 Gemmatales bacterium | reverse complement strand
CGATCGCCTTGCCGTCGAGCAGGTATTCTCGGGGAGAAGCGTCGCCGTTTTCAATCGTCAGCCGAGCGTGCATGAGGATGAACTCCGGGACTGTCCCCGCAATGAAAAGACGCCTTCACCATACCCCGGGAAGAGGGGCCTCGTCTACCCCCTGCAATCCCTCGCTGCGCCACCTGGGGAACCTAAACTCCCGAAAACCAGGTGTCCACCCAACTCCCATGCGCTTTCATGCCCTTTTCTCACCCGTCTGCCGAAACGACAGCCTGCTGTCAATTTGATGACGAAAAGACAGTTCCGGTTCCTCACCGGGGCAGCGCAAGCCACGATTCCCAAACCTCTTTAACGCGATCCCTCGACGGAGAGTTTCTGGCATCGATGTTGCTCTTCACTCTTTCACCCTTTGATAAGGAGATACAACCATGGATTTGAATCGGTACACCGAGAAAGCCCAGGAAGCGCTGCTGAGCGCCCAGAAGCGGGCGGCTCGAAATGGACAGCAGCACATCGACATCCCCCATTTGCTGCTGGGTCTGCTGGAGCAAGAACAGGGACTGGCCCCCGCCTTGCTGGGCAAGGCCGGTGTCAGCGTCGATAGTCTGAAGCGTAAAGCCGAGCAAGAAGTGGAGCGGTTGCCGCGCGTCTCGGGAGCAGCCGCGAACTCGGACAATATTTACGTCTCGGCATCCCTGAATCGTTTGCTGACAAAGGCCGAGGACGAGGCGAAGGCCCTCAAGGATGAGTATCTCTCCGTCGAGCATCTCTTGCTGGCCCTGACGGAGGACAGCGGCGCCTGTGGCCGCATGCTGAAAGACGCCGGCGTCAATCGCGATCGTCTTTTGAAGGCACTGCACGAGGTGAGAGGGAACCAACGCGTGACGTCTCAGAACCCGGAAGCGACCTATCAGTCGCTGGAGAAGTTCGGCCGCGATCTGACGCAACTCGCCCGCCAGGGCAAGCTCGACCCGGTCATTGGCCGCGATGAGGAGATTCGCCGTGTCGTTCAGGTGCTGTCGCGGCGGACCAAGAACAACCCCGTCCTGATTGGTGAGCCCGGCGTCGGCAAGACCGCCATCGTCGAAGGACTGGCTCAGCGCATCGTCAGGGGCGATGTACCCGAGGGTTTGAAGAATCGCCGCATCATCGCCCTCGACATGGGCGCGCTGATCGCCGGCGCCAAGTTTCGCGGCGAGTTCGAGGAACGGCTCAAGGCAGTCCTCAAGGAAGTGCAGGAGTCCGAGGGGGAGATCATCCTGTTCATTGATGAGATGCACACCATCGTCGGCGCCGGCAAGGCAGAAGGCGCCATGGACGCTGGCAACCTGCTCAAGCCGCTGCTGGCGCGCGGCGAGCTGCACTGCATTGGCGCCACGACACTCGACGAGTATCGCCAGCACGTCGAGAAGGACGCGGCCCTGGAGCGGCGCTTCCAGCCTGTGATGGTCGATCAGCCGACCGTGGAAGACACGATCTCGATTCTGCGCGGACTGAAGTCGCGCTACGAGGCCCATCACAAGGTGACGATCAAGGACTCCGCCCTGGTCGCGGCGGCGGTACTGTCGAACCGCTATATTTCGGACCGCTTCCTGCCGGACAAGGCCATCGATCTGATGGATGAGGCGTCCGCGCGGCTGCGGACCGAAATCGACTCAGTCCCGGCCGAACTCGACGAGGTCAATCGGCGGGTGATGCAACTCGAGATCGAGAAAGTGTCGCTGGCCAAGGAGAAGGACGCCGCCTCGAAGGAGCGGCTCGGCAAACTCGACAAGGAGTTGGCCGACCTCAAGACGCAGCAGCAAGCGATCCAGGCCCAGTGGCAGCAGGAGAAGGAAGAGACGCAGAGCCTGGGCAAGCTGCGCGAGCGTCTCGACGAGTTGAACCGCCAGCTCGAACAAGCGTCGGAGCAGGGCAACCTGGAGGCAGCGTCGCGGCTCAAGTATGGCGACATTCCCGACCTGGAGCGGCAGTTGAAGGTGCTGGAGGTGGCGCCGCAACTCAGCACCAAGGCGAAACTGGTCAAGCAGGAAGTGACCGAGGAGGACATCGCGGCGGTCGTCAGCCGTTGGAGCGGCGTGCCGGTGACGCGGCTGCTCGAAGGCGAGACGCAGAAGCTGTTGACGCTGGAGCGCGAACTGCATCAGCGCGTCGTCGGCCAGGATGAGGCTGTCGGCGCGGTTGCCGATGCCGTGGTCCGCGCGCGCTCGGGGTTGAAGGACCCGAATCGGCCAATCGGCTCGTTCATCTTCCT
>JBBSDR010001543.1:0-2251 GCA_038240465.1 Gemmatales bacterium | reverse complement strand
TGTTTGACGGGAGTAAATCCGCCTCGTCCTCTGGTATCCAAACAGCGCTCCGCCCGGACAAGCCGGGCGGCGGCGAGGAGGGAGAAGGAGTTCGGCCCTCTGGTGTCCAAACAGCGCTCCGCCCGGACAAGCCGGGCGGGGGCGACAGAGCTTCGCTGATTCACTTTCATGCCGGGGTAATACCGCCGCGCCGCCGGCCAGGCTTTCGAGCAATCGACGCGAAAAAGGTGGCAGGAACCGAATGGCTCTCACCTCATTCTTTCCTTTACACGGTTTTCTCAGGAGGCATCTCCTCGGTCGTGCTCGCCCCATCCGATGACGCCGGAGAAGCAAGAGGCGGTCTGTCCGGACGAGGCCGGGCGGGGGTGCCGGGCGGGACCGGGATCGTCTGGACGACGAAGCGTTGCAGCGACCGGATTCCCACGGTCAGTTCCTCACTTCCGTCCGTTGTTTTCTTCTCGTTCATGTTCAATCCCCTTCTCGACAAGCAGAAGCGGCACATCCGCGATGCACGCATTGTCACCATGCAACTCTACCAGATAGGGACCTGGTTCGGGGAAGGGACATCCCTCCATCTCAAGAACCAGTTGTACCAGCATTTCCCGATCGGGGAAGTGCAGGCTCCGAACCTCGGTCGTTCTCACCAGTTCGTTGCGGGGTCGAAAGAGCCCCCTGCCAAATTTCCGGCGTGTTCGTTGGGCTGCGCATCGCCGCGGCGGCTGTCTTTCGCATCCTCGCGATCCACCGCGTGGAATCGACTCACCGGAACGAACGAAGCGAAGAGGTTTGACCGCGAATCTAACGAATCACACGAATGAAGACAGAAGACAAACGACAAGGTCAATATCTGGACAATCAATCCGAAATCGCTTCACCTTTGTCTTCTTCAATCCCATTTTCTTCGTCTTCATTCGTGTGATTCGTTAGATTCGCGGTCAAACTCTTCGGTTTCTTCGGAGTAGCGCGCACCACGGACGTAAACGCACTCGCGCGCTCCAAGGCTGGTCAGGTTTGTCGCGATCTGGTAAGAACCTCAAGGATCGCCCTCATTCGGAGACACCGCCATGTTGCTCGCCCCTCTTCCGCCGGGACCGCGAGGCCGCTTTCTCAGCGGCAATCTGCCCGAGTTCCGCAGCGGCCGACTCGACTTTTTCACCCACTGCGCTCGCACGCATGGAGACGTCGTCGCCCTGCGCTTCGGGCCGCGACGCGTCAACCTTGTCTGTCATCCCGAACTGATCGAGGAAGTCCTCGTCACCCGCAGCCGGGACTTCATGAAGCACTTCGCCCTGCGCCTCAATCCGCTCGTCCTCGGTAATGGCCTGCTCACCAGCGAGGGCAACTTCTGGCTGCGCCAGCGCCGTCTTATCCAGCCGGCCTTCCAGAAGAGCCGGATTGCCGCCTACGCCGCCGATATGCTCGCCTCCGCCGACCGCGTCCTCGACGACTGGAAGCCCGGCGAGCAGCGCGACATCCTCGTCGAGATGGAACACCTGACGCTGAGCATCGCCGCCCGCACCCTTTTCGGCGCCGACGTTGGCCCTCAAGCACGCGAGGTCAGCGACGCACTCGACTTCCTTCAGGAGAGCTTCCTCAAGCGCTTCAATGGCGTACTCATCCTGCCCCAGTGGGTGCCGACGCCGCACAATCTGCGCGTCCGCCGGGCGGTACGGCGGCTTGACGCTATCGTCTATCGCTTTATCGCCGAGCGGAGAAAGAGTACGGCGGACCGTCACGATCTGCTGTCTCTTCTGCTCGAAGCGCGCGACGAGGACGGTTCGCGGATGGACGACAAACAGTTGCGCGACGAGGCGATGACGCTCTTCCTCGCCGGCCATGAGACGACAGCGCTGACGCTCACCTGGACATGGTATTTGCTGGCGACGCATCCGCAGGTGGAAGAGAAGTTGATGGCCGAGGTAGACGCCGTGGTGGGCGAGCGGGCGCCGGGAGTCGAGGACGTGCCGAGACTGCGCTACACCGAGCATGTCATTCAGGAGTCGATGCGTATCCTGCCGGCTGTGTATGTAGTCGGCCGCGAGGCGCTGCGCGAGTTGGAACTGGGAGGGTTCCGGGTGCCGAAGGGAACAACGCTGCTGATGCCGCAGTGGGTCGTTCATCGCGATCCGCGCTTCTGGGACGAACCCGAGACGGTAACCGTTCACCGGCGATCTGGCCAAAAAACGTAGCCGGACTACAAAGATGGCCATGGTAAACATGAGGCATAGCACCTGTAGTCGTTGTGCGGATT
>JBBSDR010001542.1:0-2258 GCA_038240465.1 Gemmatales bacterium | reverse complement strand
TGAAAACGGAAGCGGCCCCTCTCGCCGCAGGACCGGGGCAGGCGCTTGCCCTCTCTCGCATTCGTGAGGACTTCCACCACTTCTATGGCTCCGGCGAGAACCTGGCGGAGCTGGCTTTGAGCGTAGCCGTGGCTGCGCCTCTGGCAAACACCCACGCCGACCGGGGCATCCGCGACTACTATCAGGACCACATCCGGAACGGGACGACGGATAGCATCGCCGACGTTCTCCGGCCGGGAGGGGAACTCCTCATCGTCGCTCCGCTCACGTTGGGTGCCGCGCTCGCTGGCCATCTCATTGAGGACACGGCCACGGGCGATGCTGTCTCAGAATGGGGAGGCCGGTCCTTCCGAGGACTGCTGATCGGAGCGCCGGCCCTGGTCACGTTGCAAGCCACTCTAGGGGCGCATCGGCCAACGAAGGGTAACTCGCAGTGGCATCCATTTCAGGACATCCACGGTGTGAGCGGTCACGCCTTCACCGGGGCGGTCACCGGGATGACGGCGGCGGGCATGACGGACAACATCTACTTGCAGTCGGCTTTCGTGACTGCGTCATTGCTGCCGGGCCTGTCACGCATCAACGACGACAAGCATTACTTCTCACAGGTCGTCCTTGGCTGGAGCCTTGCTTTTCTGGCGACCGAGAGTGTACGGCAAACGGACACGGGCGAGCGCTGGTTCCACCTTTGCCCGACTCTGTTTCCTGGCGGCGCAGGCATGGGAGTCCTGGTGCGATATTGAGGATGGCTGGCCAGGATCAGCCATTGATTGCTTCTCGGAAACCGGCGTTCTCAAAACGAGCAGGGGGGCAGGCGATGTACGCCAAGGCCGGCCGCTATATACGTCCTGAACCTGTTATTCATCGTCCTCTTGTTGGCCGCGCCGTCGGCGCGCGGACAGGAGATCGTTCCCCACTGGCCCCTGGGAGAAAAAGTCTGGGACCAGACCGCGCTGTCTCCTGTCGGCGTCACGCCTGGTCAAGGAGACGAAGAGAAGTCAGAGGTGAGCGCTTTTCTATCGACCTCTTCCGATCCCGCCCTGCCTGCGCGGAACAGTGCGGCACCGGCCCCAACTCACCGCCTCCTGGAGGAGGCAAAGTTTGACTGGACCTATCTCTCCGGCGGCGTCAGCAACGGCTTGCGGATCAACAACCTTGACACGAGTGCAACCCTGAACGTTCCCCTCGTGGACGGCGTGGCTCCCCTGCTGCTCACTCCCGGCGTGGCTGTCCACTTCTGGGACAATCCGAAAGCCGGACTGAACGGAGTCCCCGATCTGCCGACGCATTTGTACGACCTGAACCTGGAAATCGGCTGGCGGCCCGAACTGGCTCGCTGGCTGTTTGCCGACCTGGCCATTACCCCCGGAGTGTACAGCGATTTCAAGGACGTAGATTCCCGCGCCTTCCAGATGCGTGGGCGTGCGTTGGCAATTATCGCCCTTTCGGAGCAACTCCAGTTCGCCGTGGGAGGGCTATACGTCAATCGCAACAAGACCAAGTTCCTGCCTGCGGGAGGTGTGATCTGGAACCCGAACGAGGACACTCGGCTCTCCCTCGTCTTCCCCGAGCCGAAGCACTCCCTCCGGCTGGCAACGGTTGGGGAGGTCCAGTTGTGGGGTTACCTGGCCGGCGAGTTCGGAGGCGGAAGGTGGTCCGTCGAACGAGCGAGCGGCGTGAATGATTCCCTCGACTACTCGGACGTGAGGATTAGCCTGGGGGTGGAAACGGAAGTAAAACAGGGGCTGAAGGGCCATGTTGAATTAGGATATGTCTTTGACCGGCGTGTGAATTATACCGGCGGTACACCCGACTACACCCCACAGGACACCGTGATGCTCCGAGCAGGCGTCAGTTACTGACGATGGCGAGTTGTCGTTCTGCCAGCGACCTCGGCAAAGGTGAGCTTTTCCAGGCGATTGTGCGTGCTGTTTCGGCGGCCATCGGCATCGGCGAGTTTCGCCGAGCCGTAGCTCCCCGCGATGCCCACCCCGAGCAGATCACCCAGCACGACCCCACCCCGAGCCACGACCAGCGGTCATTCTCCATCATGTCCGTTGCGAGTTGCAACAACTTCACGCGATCCTCTCACGGCAATGCCCTATTCCCCAGTCTACCCACTCGTTTCGCTTGCTGTCGCGACTTGAATCCTTGTCGGCGGCGAGGTACATAACTGCCCCGACAATATCGCCTCATCGCCCGGAAGGAGTTCACCATGAACGCCCCGAATGCCCGGCTGCGGTTCGAGGAACTGGAGT
>JBBSDR010001541.1:0-2262 GCA_038240465.1 Gemmatales bacterium | reverse complement strand
TGTGTGAAGGGTCGGCGGCGGAGGGAAAAAGAATGCCCAGAAGACAGGAAGCAGAGCAGAGGCAAGCGTCAACGGGTCGTGGAATTCGGCTCCCGAAGGGTAGCTTAGAATTCCACTTTTTTGGTCTAGACAATGGGGTCCACTTTAATAGGCGTCGATCGTCTGCCAGGTTTGGGGTTCCGGGTCCTGGAAGACGAGGTCGCCCAGTTCGGCAACGATCTGTTCCTCGGGCTTCCCATAGAGTGTTGCGATGAACGGCAGTTCGACTCTGCCACGCTGGTCGAGAGAGACGAGCAACCCTTCCTCGGCGCTCCGGACCGACGTGATGGGCGGGTTCTTGCCGATCACATCCTTTTGCATGATGGCGGCCTTGGCAGCCTGGTCCGTGGCCTCGTCGTAGTCCTCCAGCGACATGACGAGCATGGCATCCGGATCTTCCCGGAACTTGACGAGGTTGGGCATGCGCCGGATGACAGTGCCATCGGCGGTCTCGCCGAACGTGGTCTTGTTGATCGGGCCGTAGGTGAGGGCGAATCGGTCGTAGGCCCAGTTGAGGTCTCGCCGTGCGTCGTTGCGCTGCGCCTCGGGCCAGCCTTCGTTCTGGGATTGCAGGACGCGGCGAGCGAGGTCGCGCAGGCGGACGAGAGCGGTGAGGCGTTTGCCGGTGCGTGTGCCGCCCGCTTTCAGTGTGGTTCCGCCGTAAACAACACGAACGGTTTGTCCTTCGACGCACTGGCAAATGATGCGATCCTCGTCGATGAAAAAGCTGCCTTCGGTGACAGAGCGCTCCGGCGGGGGGGGCGTGAAGGCTCCGGCGGGTTGTTCGTGAGCGGTGGAGGCTGGAAGCGGTGCGTATTCCGGCAGGCGATGGATCGCCTCCTGCATCTGCTCGGCCAGGTCGCCGTTGCCGGTGACGCTGTAGCCTTCATTTCCGTAGAGCGTGTCCTTGCGGGTCCAGTCGCCCAGCACCATCGCGGGATGATGGAGAAAGTAGCGATTGATCGCAATCTCCACGTCCTCGATGGTCAAGGGTGCGACGCCAAGCCACTCGGGGTCGGCGTGGTTCGGAGGGTCGTCGAGGGAACGTTTCCGCATGAAGTTGATGTCCGTGACAACGGATGTGCCTTCCCGCTTGAATGCCTCGGAGGGAAGCCGGATCGCGCCGACGAAATCCGCTTTGGAGGCCAGGTACTCGCGGACGGAGGCGTTTTGTTCGTCGAGTGTAAAGTGGCTCGTGACCAGTGCGAGGACGCCGCCGGGCTTGAGAGTGTCGATGGATTTGGCGAAGAAGAAGTCGTGCAGCGCTATCTTCTGCCCCCGGTATTCGAGTTTCACATCGGCGAAGGGAACGTTGCCGATCACGCCGTCGAGGCTCCCCTCGGGCAGGCGTGTGTCGCGAAAGTTCTCGATGCGGATGTCCTGATCGGGGTGGAGTGCCTGGGAGATGCGGCCGGAGATGCGGTCCAACTCGATGCCGATGAAGCGCATTCCTGGCGGGCCCAGGCTCATGAAATTGCCCGTGGCGCAGCCTGGTTCCAGGATGAGTGCATTCCTGGGAATTCCCAGGCGACCGATGGCCTCATGCATGGCCGCGATGACCGTCGGGGAGGTATAGAAGGCATTGAAGGTGGTGCGTCTGGCGCTCTCGTATTCCTCGGGGGTGAGCAACGATCTCAGCTCTTCACCCAGTGTTTGCCAGGAAGCGTCCTTGTAGTTGCTGGTAATCGGGTCGGGAAAGATCGACAGGGCGACGGGTCCGAAGCCTGCGAAGGGGGCGAGCTGCTGTCTCTCTTCCGGGGTAGCAGGCCGCCGCTCGTGGTCGATGGTCTTGAGGGCGCGGATGGCGGCGAGGAGGTCTCGTGCTTTTGCTTTTTCACCGCTGGCGATGGTGAATGGTGAGTGATACGAGTGAGACGAGGGGTGTTCAGGGCGGGAGAACGGCGGATCAGGCTGGTTAAGAGCTTCGTCGGCCTCGGGCAGGATGGACCCCGCTCGCGGAGGTATTTCCGCCGGTGCCAGTGGCTGTCGCTCGCCGATGGCCGGAAGATCAGGCAGGGAGTCAAACAACGTCGGCTCGTCCCGTGACCC
Organism: Gemmatales bacterium; assembly: GCA_038240465.1. GTDB lineage: Bacteria > Planctomycetota > Planctomycetia > Gemmatales > Gemmataceae > JBBRIK01. The sequence goes on along the minus strand of JBBSDR010001541.1, from coordinate 174 downwards.
CTTTGCACGAGTGGGGCGCAACGAGGGATAAACCGTCAGGTTTAGCCCGATCTTCGTATCTGTTTGTATACTATCCGAGGCGACTGTTTATGGACGGACCTTTTTGAGGATGGCCTCTCATGGTGACTTCCCCCCCGACCTCTTCGTCTTTCGGCGCGGAGCACTTTGGTCAAG
>JBBSDR010001540.1:0-2264 GCA_038240465.1 Gemmatales bacterium | reverse complement strand
CCCGGCTCGCCTGTCTGTCGCCGTTCGCGACTTGGCGGAAACCCTCATGAACGCCGTCGAAATCGAACACGTCACGAAAACCTTCGGCCAGCACGTCGCCGTCGATGATCTCAGTCTGATCGTGCCGCGCAACACCGTCTATGGCTTCATCGGTCCCAACGGCTCCGGCAAGACGACCACCCTGCGCATGATTATGCGGATCCTCCATCCCAATAGCGGTACGATCCGCGTTCTGGGTGAAAACGTCTTCACTGCCGCCAACGATCGCGTCGGCTATCTGCCCGAGGAGCGCGGTCTGTACAAGACGATGAAGGTCCGCGATATTCTCCGCTTCTACGCCGAACTGAAGGGCTGTCGTGACTCCAGGGCCGATATCGATTCCTGGCTCGAACGCATGGACCTCACCGAATGGGCCGACAAGAAGGTGCAAGCTCTGTCGAAGGGCATGGCTCAGAAGGTGCAGTTCATCGCGACCGTCATCGCCCGGCCCGAACTGGTGCTGCTCGACGAGCCGTTCAGCGGACTCGATCCGGTCAACATGGAAGTGCTGCGCGAGGCCATCCTCGATCTGCGCCAGCAGGGGACGACGGTCATTTTCTCGACGCACGACATGGCCGTCGCCGAGAAAATGTGCGACTTTGTCTTTATGATCTACCAGGGCAAGAAAGTGCTCGACGGCACTCTGGAGTCGATCCAGGACGCCTATGGCAGCGATACGGTGCGCGTCCTCGTCGAGGGCCGGCCGTCGCTCGACAATCTGCCGGGGGTGTCACGCGCGACCGACCTGGGCCGCTGGCAGGAACTGCGTCTCGAACGAGGCTCCGATCCGCAGGCGCTGCTGATGCAGTTGATGCAACGCGGGCCAGTGCGTCATTTCGAGCTGTCCCGGCCGACGCTGCACGACATCTTCGTTCGCATCGCGCGGCCGGCGGAGGACAATGGCCATGCGTAAGATGTTCGTCATTGCCGCCCGCGAGTACAACGCCGCCGTGCGAACGAAAGCGTTCGTCATCGGCCTGCTCTTGATGCCACTGATGATGGGCGGCAGCATCATCGTTCAGACGCTCTTCAAGGATGTCCGCGACCTGAAGCCAAAATCCTTCGTCATCGTCGATCGCACGTCCAGCATCAGGGTTCGCGAGGCGCTGGATAAGGCGATCCTGCATTACAATAAGAATGTGAATGATCCTGAAACCGGTAAGGAGGTCCGGCCGCGCTTCGAGCATCACTTTGAACAGCCGGGGGAGCCGGACGAGCAGCGCTGGCAACTGTCGGAGCGCGTCCGCAAGGGCGAATTGTTCGGCTTCCTCGACATCGGCCCACAGGCGCTGACCCCACCGGCGCTGGACCCGGAAACGGACAAACCAGAGTCCCGTGGTGAGGAGTTTGCCGTCCGGTTCCAATCGAACCGGCCCACCTTTGTTGACTTCTCGAAACTCGCCAGCGAGGCTGTCAATGATGCCGCCGTGAAGGCAAGAGCCACGGACCTGAAACAGTCAGCCGACGTGCTGAAAAGGGCGACGGCCGCGGTGCCGATGCTGAGCAAGGGGTTGACCAAGAAGGACCCTCGGACGGGCGAGATCAAGGACGCCAGCGAGCAGAACCGCATCGCCTCGTTTCTGGTGCCGTTCATCCTGACGCTGTTGATGTTCATGGTCATCATGATGAGCGCGACGCCGCTCATGCAGGGTGTGGTCGAGGAGAAAATGCAGCGGATCGCGGAAGTGCTGCTCGGCTCCGTCAGCCCGTTTCAGTTGATGATGGGCAAGCTGGCCGGCATGACGGCCGTGTCGCTGACGATCGTGGCGATCTATCTCAGCGGCGCGTTGTGGTCGGCTTATCAGTACGGGGTGGCCGAGTATGTCTCGGCTGGACTGGTGCTGGCGTTCCTCGGCTTTCAGGCCCTGGCCGCCCTCATGTACGGCTCGCTTTTCATCGCGGTCGGCGCGGCCTGCACGGACATGAAGGAAACGCAAAATCTCATGGCGCCGATCTTGCTGCTGGCCTGTTTGCCGATGTTCGTGATGATGAACGTATTGCAGGAGCCGAACGGGCCAGTGGCGACGGGGTTGTCGTTCTTCCCATTCGCGACGCCGACGTTGATGATCGCCCGCATGGCCGTCCCGCCGGGCATTCCCTGGTGGCAGCCGCTTGTCGGCGTCGTGCTGGTGCTGGCGACGACGATCGTGTGTGTCTTCGTCGCCGGCCGGATCTTCCGTGTCGGTATCCTGATGCAGGGCAAGGGCGCTCGGTTGCGAGATTTG
>JBBSDR010001539.1:0-2272 GCA_038240465.1 Gemmatales bacterium | reverse complement strand
TGCATTCCCCGGCCGCCAACCTGAAACCTGATCGGCTATACTGTTCTCAACGCAGGACTTCCGTCATTGCGAGAAAAAAAGTGGCGCTGTCCAAATAGTATACAAACAGATACGAAGATCGGGCTAAACCTGACGGTTTATCCCCGCCGTCTGCCGGACGCTTCACTTGTTCGGATACGGCTTCTGCCAAAAATTCTCGCCGCTCCAGTTGATCCCCGGCGTCGTCTCGATCGAGCAGTCGCCGTTGACCTGGACCTGACACGATAGCCGCATCTCGTCCTCATGGCCGATCGAGGCGAGCATGGTCAGCGGATGCAGGTTCATGTTGATCTTTTCCAGGGCGGTCCGGGCATTGAGGTTCTCCATGCCCTTCTTGACCAGCACCTTGCAGGTGCCGCACAGGCCGAAGCCACGACAGTTGAGGAACCGGTCGATGCCCTTGTAGATGGCAATGCCGGCCTTGCGCGCCTCGACTCGCAGGTTGGCTCCCTGGGTTACCTCGAGTTCGATCTTCTCGTTGACGAATGTGACCTTCGGCATGGACGGCAAATCCTTCCCGCGTGGCTAGAGTGCTTCTTGATGGAGTCGAAAAACCTCGTCATTCTAGGGAACCGCAACGCCAGGGGCCATGCAACACCACCTGCGCACTCGCAGAGGCGACTCTGAAAAGTAAGGATTGACGGCGAAATACTTTCTTGCCGCTTGCGGCTTAGCGGACCGCCCGCTAACGCCCGCTAAGCCGCAAGCGGCAAGAAAGAGGGAAGTTATTTCGCCATCGGTCCTACGCGATTTCCGTGCGGTGTCCCTTTTCTCGCCCCCAGGCGATCCAGGCGTCGGCCATCTCCCGCAGTTTACCCCGGCTCTGCGGTGGCACCGGGTTGGCTCCCGTCAGAGTTCTCAGGGCGGTGAACCAATGGTCGGGGTCACGTTCCAGTTCGCGGAGAAGCAGAGGAATGACCGGGGGGCCAAGCGTGACAATCTCCTGATACGCGGGATGCGCTGCCATCTCGCTGGAAAAGGAAGTCGGACCGCGTTCCGCTTTCCAGCGAGACGCCAGGGTGAGAAAGGTCTGTTCGAGGTCCAGGGGAACGGCGGGGACCAGGACAGCGTTCGCGGACATGGTTGCGCTCCGGGTGATACTCTTGTTTCAATCGAGGCTCGCCAACGACCGTCAGGACTCGAAGCCCTCCTCCCAAATCATCATAGCGGCTCGAAACCGATGCCAAACAGAAGAGATCCGGGTTGGCGCGGATTTCGGATTTCGGATTCGGTCTGGCGCGGTAATCCTCCTTTTGACAGAACCCCTCCGATCTGGCATTATGAGACAGTTTTACAGCGCGGCGCACATGGCTGCGCTCACCTTTCCGGGAACTTCCTCAGGCGGCACACCGTCCAAGGGTGAGAAGGAAGCTGTGAGCGCCGACGACCTCCGCCTGATCAATGCGTGTCTGGAAGGCGATACCGCAGCCTTCGGTGTCCTGGTGCGCCGTCATCAGGAACGTTTGTACCATACGGTTTATCGCCTGGTCGAGAACGCGGAAGACGCCCAGGACGTTGTGCAGGAAGCTTTCCTCCACGCTTACCAGTCGCTGGACAGCTTCAAGGGCGACTCGCTGTTCTTCACCTGGTTGTATCGCATCGCCGTCAACACGGCGATCAGCCTGAAGCGCAAGAAGCGCGTGGTGTTGAGCATCGATGGGGTTCGCGGCAACGAGTCCGGCACCGATCCGCCGGACCCCTCCGAGTTGACCCGGCCCGACTACAACCTCGAACAGCAGGAGCAGCAGCGCCGCATTCAACGCGCCCTGGCCCGCCTGTCACCGGAACATCGGGCCGTCCTGGTCATGAAGGACATGGAAGGGCAGAAGTACGAAACGATGGCCGAGCTACTCGGAGTGCCGATCGGAACCATCCGCAGTCGCCTGCACCGCGCACGCCTGGAACTGCGCGAGTTGCTCGAACGAGAAGAGACCTGAGCACGGGAGTACCCATGCTTGACGAGAAATACCAGCAGCTGCTGACCGCTTATGTCGATGGTGAACTCAGCGCCCGCCAGCGCCGCACCGCGCAGAAATTGCTGCGCCGTTCGCCCGAGGCGCGCGCTCTGCTGCGCAAATTGCAGGAGGACAGCAGCAGCCTCATCGATTTGCCGCTGCCGCTGGCGGTCCCCGATCTTTCCGGTTCCGTCCTCCAGTCCATCGCTCAGCAGGCCCTGCGCCCGCCTCGCCGACTCATTCGACCAATACAGGGGATCTCCGCCTGGGCCGCATTC
>JBBSDR010001538.1:0-2272 GCA_038240465.1 Gemmatales bacterium | reverse complement strand
GCTTCTTGGCCGTCTCCTTGCCACCCGGGGCACACTTGGTCAGATCGTTGTCCTCGCCCCGGGCAATGGCTGCCAGGCGCGAGCTATCGGCATACGTCGGCGTGGACGCCGCCGGGGGCAGAACGGTCATGGGAGGACTCGTGCGAGGGTCAATCGTGGCCACGTTCGACTCCGATCTCAACAGCGAAAGTTGCACGGCTGGAGAATATCAGCCGAGAATTGCCACAAAAAACACGAAAAGTCACAACAAGGAAGACAAACAGAACGTTTGGCCGATTCAGAGTTCTTGCCGATCCCTCTGCTCTCTTCTTCGTGCCTTTTTGTGTTTTTTGTGGCCATTCTCTTCCTCTGCACAACTTCAAAGATGTCAGAACTGGCTGCCCTTGAAGCGGCGCCGCAGACGCGCCCGCAACCAGACCGCCATCACGTTCAGGAGGAAAACGATCGCGATCAGCAGCAAGGTCGTCGTGAAGACCATCGGCTTGCCCGCCTCGGGGTCCCGGCTCTGGAAACCGACGTCGAAAATATGGAAGCCCAGGTGCATGAAGCTCCGCTCCGGATGCACATAGGGGAAGACGCCGTCGATGGGCAACTCCGGCGCATACTTCACCGCCCCGACGAGCATCAGCGGTGCGACCTCACCGGCACCGCGGGCCATGGCCAGGATCATGCCCGTCATGATGCCCGGCATCGCTCGCGGCAAGACGATGCGGCGGATCGTCTGCCATTTGCTCGCGCCGCAGGCGTAAGACCCCTCCCGTATCGAGTTCGGCACTGACGCCAGCGCCTCCTCGGTCGAGACGATGACGACGGGAAGCGTCAGGAGGGCCAGCGTCAGCGCGGCCCAGAAAAGCCCGCCCTTGCCGTAGGTCGGCCCCGGGACATGGGCGAAGAACGTCCGGTCAATGCCGGCGCCGATGATGTAGCAGAAGAAGCCGAGACCGAAGACGCCAAAGACGATACTCGGCACGCCGGCGAGGTTGTTCACGGCGATGCGCACGGCACTGACGATCGGCCCCGCCTTGGCGTACTCGCGCAAATACAGCGCCGCCAGGACGCCGAAAGGGACCACGAGGACCGACATGATAAGCGTCATCGCAACAGTTCCGAAGATGGCCGGCAGGACGCCGCCTTCCTGGTTGGCGTTGCGCGGCCCATCGGTCAGGAACTCCTTCCAGCGCGAGAAGTAAACGCCGTACTTCTCGCCGGTACTGAGACGATTCGCCGGGTAGGCGCGGACAATCGAGGCCAGGGCGATTGTCTTGGCGGGCTGCTCGGTCGTGCGGACTTCGAGCTTGTAACGGTCGTTCTCGAGCGCCAGTTCCTTCTCGCGAGTTTTGAGCTTCTCCTGCACGCGCGCGACCCGCTCGCGCTCGCGCTGCAACTCGTCCAAAGCCTTGACGAACTGGCGCGAGTCGATGCCGTGACGCAACTCCGCCTTCCGCAGGGCCAGGCGCGCCTCGTTGAGTTCGCGATTGAGAGCGCCGCCCTCGTCGCGCTTCATGGCGTCGATCTGGTTGACGCGCTCCGCCACCTCGGGATGATACTTCTCGAACAACTCCCAGATGGCCGGCGGATCGGTCGAGACGACCTTGCCGTCGATGCGAAAAGCGACTGGAACTCCATAGGCGTTGCCATCGATGTCCGATCCGCGCCGCTCGAAGATCAGCCCCCACTCGGGGACCGACTCGGTCGCGATCTCGAAATCGCTGACGTCCCGGAACGAGACGCCGCTGTCCTCCTTGTTGCCGGTCCGCAGCTTGCGCCGCGTTGCCCAGCCCTCCGCCTCCGCGACAGCCGCGCGCGCCTTCGTGGCTGCCTCCGGCGGCAAGTCGTTGAACTTCGTGTCTTCGGGCCGATAGCGTTCCTCGCCGGTCACCTCGCCGAGAAGGACTTTCCCCGAGTGCGTGCGCACTTCGACCAGCGGCCGCGGCCAAAAAGTGGAACCGCCCTGGATGACGATGAAGATCAGCAGGCCGCAAATCATGACGACGGCGGCCGTCAGGGCGCCGCCCGTCAGCCAGACAGACGGTTCGCCCCGGGCCAGCAGCGAACTGCGCGACCGCTGGCGCTTCGGCACCAGTGCCTGTTTCGCGGCGCTGCTCATAGCTGATAGGCCCTCTTCCGAAAGCGCAGCCGGACCAGCTCGGCAATCGTATTCAGGACAAAGGTCATCACGAACAGCACCAGGGCGGCCAGGAACAGTGTGCGATAGTGCGTGCTGTCGCACGCCGCCTCGGGCAACTCGACCGCCAGGTTTGCCGACAGGGTG
>JBBSDR010001537.1:0-2273 GCA_038240465.1 Gemmatales bacterium | reverse complement strand
GAACTGCGCAAGAGCGCCGAGGAGGGCAAGGTCCGGCTGACAACGAGTACCGCGGACACAAGGAAAGTCAGCCACGAAAGCGGGCGGGTCAAAGTGGAACTGACACGCGAGAAGTTCGACGCACTGACCCAGTCGCTTCTGGAGCGGACGATTTCGCTCACGAACCAGGCACTTGATAAGGCGAAGGAGAAGGGTGTCCAGAAAGGCGACATCAAGAAAGTACTGCTCGTGGGAGGCTCGACGTACATGCCGCAGGTGGAGGTGCGCGTCAAGCAGGAATTCACCTGTCCGGTGGAGAGGAAGGACCCGAACCTGATCGTGGCCAAGGGTGCCGCGCTCTACGGCCTGCGCGAGCAACTGACCGACGAACTGGCAGCGGTAACTGGCCCCGGCGGTGCTGTTACCCCGCAGAACGAGCAGGCAGTAAAGCAGAAACTGCGGCAGCTAGCAGGCGAGACGGGTGTCGCCGAAGCCGAACTCGTCCGGCTGAGCAAGGTCCAGGTCATTGATGTGTCCCCCAAGAGCTTTGGCCTGGTTGCGTTCGCCGACGACCGTATGGCGATAAAGAAAATCTTCAATCTGATCACTGCGGGTACCGAGTTACCCAAGAGTACGACCAGCACTGACTTCTCCACCGCCTTCGATAACCAGACTAACCTCGAGGCGGAGGTGCGTGAAAACACCAGCAGCGAGGAACAGGTCGAACTGAACGACGGACGGCCGATCGGTAAGATTGAGGTCCGGTTCGGCTCCCCCCTGGCCCGAGGAACGCCGATCCATGTGACCTTTACCCTCAACCGCGAGGGTCGCTTACTGGTCCACGCCAAGGAGCCGCGATCGGGCCGGGAAGCCCAGGTCGAGATCCAGACTGAATCGCGCACATCCCCGGAGGAACTGGAGCGGCAGCGACAAATGGACGACAAGAAGTCGGTCTCATGAGGTCTGAGAGGCTCGTCCCGCTCGCCCTTCGTGAAACTCAAAAGGAGAGTGAACCTTGTCTCGTCCTGTCGGCATCGACCTGGGGACGACCTACTCGCTGGTGGCTGCGGTGGACGAGCGCGGCGAGGCGCACATTCTCCCCAACCGCGACGGTAGCCACCTGACGCCGTCCGTGGTCTGCTTCAAAGACGGGCTTCCCATTGTCGGCGAGGAGGCCAAGGGCGAGTTGAAAGACGCTGCCCCAGGCGTCGCCGCCTTCTTCAAACGGCAGATGGGCTTGAACACCTTCGCCTTCCCCGCCAACGGCCGCACCTACACTGCCACGGAACTGTCGGCGTTCGTGCTTGCCCACCTCAAAGCCGACGCCGAGGCCGCTCTCGGACAACCAGTCACTGAGGCGTTCATCACCGTGCCGGCCTACTTCCGGGACCCGGAGCGCAAGGCCACCCGTGAAGCCGGTACGCTCGCCGGCCTGAACGTATTGCAACTCGTCAACGAACCGACGGCCGCCGCCATCGCCTTTGGCCAGGGCCAGACCACCGGTCCGGACCGCACTCTGCTGGTGTACGACCTGGGCGGCGGCACCTTCGATGTCACCCTACTACAGGTCACTGCCGACGAGATCCGTGTGTTGACCAGTGATGGCAACCACGAACTCGGCGGCAAGGACTGGGACAGCCGCATCGTGCAGTTTCTCGCCGCCAACTTCGAGCAGGAACACGGCAGCAATCCCCTCGCGAACAGCGTGAGCGTTGGCGAGTTGCTGCACCAGGCCGAGCAGGTCAAGCGCCGGCTTTCGACCGTCCGGGGATCCCGCGTATCGATCCTCCACGAAGGCCAGCGGGGCAGTTACGAATTGAGCCGCGACGGCTTCGAGCGAATGACGCGAGACCTGCTCGACCGGACGCTGGCGCTGGTGCGAGCGGTGTTGGACGGTCGCGGGCTGACTCCGGATCGGATTGATGGCGTCTTGCTCGTCGGGGGTTCGACGCGCATGCCAATGATCGCAGAGGGACTGGAGTGTTATCGCACGCCCTCTGAGCACAGTGAAATTACTGACGGTGCGGCGCACCACCTCCACTACATCGAATTCCTGCATGGCGAGGGGGAAGGAAGCTTCGGTCGCGAGGAGATCGTCAACCATAGCCAGCGAAAACGCTATGCCCTGGAGCACCATGTCCAAGCAATCTTCCATTTGCTCAAGAAGCAACCGGTCCACCGTCCCTACAAGACGAGGCAGAAGCGTTTCGCGCAGAACCTCGGCATACCCTTTCGACAGGGTGAGCGGGGTACGCATCTCGTGGTTGACCTGGACAAGGTATTCGCTCCCAGGG
>JBBSDR010001536.1:0-2274 GCA_038240465.1 Gemmatales bacterium | reverse complement strand
TCTGTCATCGGCAAAGGTCACTGCGGCATGCGTATCGCTTACATCACTGCCGGCGCGGCGGGCATGTATTGTGGATCGTGTATGCGCGACAACACGCTTGTTGCCGCCCTGTCGCGGCTCGGCCATGATGTCCAGCTCATCCCCACCTACACGCCCATTCGCACCGATGAGGAAGACGTCAGCCAGTCGCGCGTCTTCTTCGGCGGCATCAACGTCTACCTGCAGCAGAAGTCCGGCCTGTTTCGCCACACACCCTGGTTCCTCGATCGCCTGCTCGACTTCCCGCGCCTGCTCCGCTGGGTCTCGCGCTTCGCCGTCCGCACCCGCCCCCAGGACCTCGGTGAACTGACCATCTCCATGCTCAAAGGCGAGAAGGGAAAGCAGAAAAAAGAGATTACCAAGCTCGTCCGTCATCTCAAACGCGACGTCCAGCCGCAGTTGATCAACCTGACCAACGCCCTGCTCGCCGGCATGGTCCCCGCCCTCAAGCGCGAGCTGGGCGTGCCGATCCTCTGCACCTTGCAGGGAGATGACATCTTCACCGAAATGCTGCCCGAACCGTATCGCAGCCGGGCGCTCGCGCTGGTCCGCGAACTGTGCCGGCAGATCGACGGCTTCCTGACGACGAGCCGCTACTACGCCGACTTCATGACGAGCTACTTCGGAATTCCGCGCGAGAAGTTCCATGTCGTCCTGCCCGGAATCAACCTCAAGGGGCATGGCGGCGAACGGCCAATTCGCGACGGCCAGCCCTTCACGATCGGCTACTTCGCGCGCATCTGTCCCGAGAAGGGACTGCATATCCTCGTCGAGGCATTCCTGCTGTTGCGGCAGATGCCGGACATGCCGCCGCTGCGGCTGCGCGTCTCCGGCTGGCTTGGCGAGAATAACAAGGGGTACTTCGAGGAACTGAAAGCGAAGCTGGCCGGGGCCGACTTCGAGCATGTCGAGTCGCCCGGACACGACGACAAGGTTCGCTTCCTGCATTCGCTCGATGTCCTCTCGGTCCCCACTACCTATCGTGAACCGAAGGGGTTGTATATCCTGGAGGCGCTGGCCAATGGCATTCCCGTGGTGCAGCCGCGACACGGCTCCTTCCCCGAGTTGATCGAGGCGACCGGCGGCGGGCTGATGGTCGAGCCGGACAATCCGCGCGAGTTGGCCCTGGCCCTGAAACGGCTCATCGACGAGCGCGAGCATCGCCTCCACCTGGGACGGACCGGCAAGGAAGCGGTCCATCGTCACTTCCACGCCGAGCGGATGGCTCTCGAAACAGCGGCAGTTTATCAACGCTACCTCCAGTGAGGACTCACGCGATGGCCGCCACCTTTCAGACGAAACGCCTCATCGAGTTCAACGACACCGACATGGCCGGCATCGTCCACTTCGCCCGCTACTTCTGCTTCATGGAGTCTGCCGAGTGCGAGATGCTGCGCTCGCTCGGGCTATCCGTCATCATGGACTGGGAGGGAGAACGGATCAGCTTTCCGCGCGTCGGCGCCTCGTGCGACTTTCTCAGCCCGGCTCACTTCGAGGACGTGCTGACCATTCAGGTGACGGTCGAGAACGTCGGCCGATCGTCGGTCACCTATGGCTTCAAGTTCTTCAAGGACGAGGTGGCCGTGGCGCGGGGCCAGATGACGGCCGTCTGCTGCCGCATCGTCCCTGGCCGCGAGATCGAGGGGATTGAGATTCCCGCGGGGATTCGCGACCGCCTCGAAGGACGGAGCGCCTGAATACAATGGCCTTGCCCACTCACTCAATCCGGAGGTGCAAGGTCATGCGCGTGCAACTGTTTCTCTGCCTGTGTCTGCTGCCGGCCGCCCGAGCCGACGAGACCAAGACGATTGACGTCGATAAGGGCATGAAGGCCGTCAAGGACGAACTGGGCGAACACAAGGCCGACTTCGGCCAGGTGACTCACGTCAAGGACGCAGCGCTGGCCAAGGTGTTTCCGAAGCACATCTTCTTCACGGCTCACTTTCGCCAGTATCCCGTGGCGCGAGCGCTGCCGGAGCCGCTCCATTACGCGAATCTGTATGCGTTCTCCGCCGACGGCAAGCTCATGCTGATCAACGAACAGAAGGTGCTGGAGAAGTTCTTCAAGGACAACGTCGGCTCGACGAAGGAGGCGGACCCCGCGAAGGACGTCGCCCGCTCCTGGCTGAAACTGTCGCCCGAGTTGCAGCAGGACGGCTTCTTCAAGTTCGCGCTCATGGACGACTCCACTAAAGCGGAACTAAATGGGGACAAGTTCATGGTCATCACGGCCAC
>JBBSDR010001535.1:0-2274 GCA_038240465.1 Gemmatales bacterium | reverse complement strand
TGATTCACTTTCATGCCGAGGTAATAGCGTGAGTGCTTTTGACGTCTATCAAGCGAATGTCGTGTGGGATGGCCGTATCCGCTCCGTGTTCGTGGATGAATTTGCTGCGACCCCCGTTGGTCGGAATGGCGCTGTTGCGAGGCTGGGAGTACAAAATGCAGGTGCGAGCGCGGGGCAAGGTCACGATCAAACGGCTGCCCCGGAGGTAGGAGGCAGTGGCATGGAACTTGACACGGCCAAAATGGTCGATCACAGGCCGGAGGACCAGCGGAAGCCGGCGCCGGTATCGCTGTGGCGGCTTCCGCTGTGTGGAGCGAGGCGAGATCAAGCGCGACGGCAGCGGCACGAAGACGGACCCCTTCTGCTACTGGCTGCCGTCGCTGGAGGAAAAGTGGCGAACTGATTCGTTCGCTCATCTGCGGGAGCAAGTCGCCGAAGCCGACTGCCGAAGCCGCCGTTTGCCGGCAGCCTGCCGTGAGGGAGCGTGGAACAGAGAACTGAAGTCGAAAGACAGGGAGAAAACGGTTGCGGGTTGACACGGAGACGAGTACCATCTGCAATAGTGAAGGAGGATGCGTGGATTCGCGCAATGGGGCGAGTTCGCAGCGCACTCGGGGCAATGGTCGTCGGTTCACGCACGCGATCGCAACTTCTGTTCGGGCCGCCGAGCGTGTTTCGCTGCCGGCTGCTGCGATAGAGCTGGATGCGAACCTCTTTCTCACAAGATGGAAGAAACGCCGTGACGAAACCCCAACCCCGCTACAGCAAAGAGGAGCATGCCCGCCGTGGCACGGCCCTTTACGAACTGCAGGTGCGCCCCCAGGTGGAGGCCGGCAATCACGGCAGGATCGTGGCCCTCGACGTGGACACGGGAGCTTTTGAGGTGGCACACGATACCTTGACCGCCTCCCAGCGCTTGTTAGCCCGTCACCCCGATGCTCAGATCTGGTGCGTCCGCATCGGCCACCCCGCCGTCCATCGCTTCGGCCCCCGTGTGCGAGCGGTGCGGCCATGATGACTGGCACGGTCAACGCGGACCTGGAGCCATTGCTCCGGCTGACGGTCCAAGATGCTGGTGGTCAGCCGCATGACGTGGAAGCGGTCATCGACACCGGCTTCAACGGCTTCCTGACCCTGCCGCCTCCGCTGATCGCCGCGCTGGGGCTGCCGTGGATATACCCTCAGCCGGGGCAGTTGGCGGACGGCAGCGTCCTGGCCTTTGACGTCTACATGGCGACCGTAGACTGGCACGGCCAGACGCGCAGCGTAGAAGTCGAGGCTGTCGAGGCGAAGCCGCTTCTTGGCATGGCCTTGATGGAGGACTCGGAGTTGCGAATCCAGGTTGTGCCCAATGGTTCAGTGACCATCGCGGAACCACCTTGAAAGTGGCTCGGGGCTTGAAAGTGGCTCGGGGTCTGACCCCTTTGTGACCTCGGCAAGACGATCAAACTTGCCTGAGCGCTCCCGTTCAGGCGAAACCGTCGATCCGGCATTCAGGTACGCAAGGAGAACCAACGTGAGAGGCAGCCAAACGCGATTGTCCTTCACCGACACGCCGCCCGCCATCGTGCCATCGGATGACAGCGTCGAGGCGCTCGCCCCGAGCGCTGCGGCGAAACCGAAGGCGAAACGGTCGAAGGTGAAACCGCCGAAGGTGGAACCGCCGAAGGTGGAACCGCCGGATCCGTGGCTCACCTCCCGCGACGAGGCCGTCTTCCTGCTCCAGACGACGGCCGAGGTCGAGCATGCCCTGATGGTGCAGTACCTCTACGCCGCCTATTCGCTCGACTCGAACAGGTTCAAGGATGACCAGAAAAAAGCGGTGGACGACTGGCAGGAGACCATCATCGGCATCGCGCGGGAAGAGATGGCCCATCTGGCGTCGATGCAGAACGTGCTGCGCCTACTGGGCGGGCCGATCCACCTGGATCGGGAAGCCTTCCCCTACCGCAGCCAGTTGTCCCCGTTCGCTTTCCGCCTGGAGCCGCTCACGCTGCGGGCGCTGGCCCGCTACGTCGCCGCTGAACGACCTGACCCGATCCCCAAGGCAGATGATCAGACGCTGTTCGAGAAGGAGATCCTGCCGCTCGCGCTGGAGGACAACAACCAGCGGTACGTCAACCGAGTCGGGTTGCTGTTCGATCGGTTGGGCGACCGGCAAGAGGTGAACTACCCGGTGGGACAGGCGTCTCGCCTGTCCCCACAGGCGAGACGCCTCTCCCACCGGGTAATGTTGAACCTGCCGCTCGCCTTGCCTCTGCTGTTCCTGGATTA
>JBBSDR010001534.1:0-2275 GCA_038240465.1 Gemmatales bacterium | reverse complement strand
TACGCTTCAGGCTCTGACATGTGTTGTTGACCGAGTTCGCGCAGGTATTCAAGGGTGTAAATGCCGGTATCGTGACCGTCGCTCCAGACGATCTTGTAGGCGTAGCGGCCGACCGGCGCCATCGAGACGGGAGAGAGCGGGACCAACTCCTCGGGCTTGAGGATGCGGAGCGGATCGGCCGGCTTCTCCCGCAACTCGCGACAGCCGGCGCAGGGGCAGTTCTTGCGCAACTGCGGCCAGGTATAGGTGGAGCGCACACCATCGCTCCACTCGATGATTAGCCGATCGTTCCCTTCGCGTCGAATCGCCAGGGGTAACAGTGGTTCCGCCATGAGATTGCCCGCTTCCGGTCGAAAGAAACCCGTTCCTCGTTCCCACGCTCTGCATGGGAGCGAGGAGTTCTCGCCCTTATTGTAGCGAGCGCCGGCAAGGTGGGCTGGCTCCGTTGGGGCGAGGGATGCTAGAATCACCACGCCACCCGAGGTCCCATTCGCGAGGCTGGCCATGCTCCGCGTTGACGAGGCTCAGTACATCATTCGCCAGGCCGCCCAGCCTCTGCCTGCCGAGACCGTCGCGCTCGTTCCTGGCGCTCTGGGCCTCGTCCTGGCCGAGGATATCGTCAGCGATCTCGACAGCCCGCCGCACGACAAGGCGCTCATGGATGGCTACGCAATCCGCTGCACCGATCTGCCCGAGGGACGCGGCGAACTGGAGATTGTCGAGGAAATCACCGCCGGACAGACTCCTCTCCGCGCGATCGGTCCAGGCCAGACGGCTCGCATCATGACCGGCGCGACTCTGCCTCCTGATGCCGATGCGATTGTGCAGATCGAGCGGACAAATCTTCTGACTGAGACTCGCGTCGCGATCGAAGATCGACCGCCGCGGCCCGAACAGAATATCCTGCGCCGCGGGACGGAGATGCGCCGCAGTGACGTCGTACTGAAGATGGGGAGCGTACTGCGGCCCCAGGAGTTCGGCATCCTGGCGACCGTTGGCCGGACCAGCGTCAAACTTGTGCCGCCGCCGCATGTGTGCGTGCTATCGACCGGCGACGAGATTGTTGAGGCGTCCGAGACGCCGGGGCCGGGCCAGATCCGCAACGGCAATGGCCCGATGCTGATGGCCCAGGTGTTGCGGGCCGGCGGCAGCCCACAGTTCCTCGGCATCGCTCGCGATCGAGTCGAGCATCTGCGGCCATTGATTCAACAAGGACTGGAAGCGGACGTGCTGGTACTCTCCGGCGGTGTGTCGGCGGGCAAGCTCGATCTCGTGCCGGACGTACTGCGGGTGTTGGGCGTCGAGGCGAGGTTTCACAAGGTCGAGATGAAGCCGGGCAAGCCGGTCTTCTTTGGTATGCGCGAGCGGACCCTGGTCTTCGGCTTGCCTGGCAATCCGGTCAGTTCGTTCGTGTGTTTCGAGTTGTTCGTGCGACCGGCTCTGCGACTCTTGCGCGGACTGACTGAAGCCGGGCCGCGCTTTGTGCAGGCGGAACTCGAAGTGGATTTCCCTTATCGGACAGAGCGGCCAACGTATCATCCGGCGGCGTTGAGGACGGACGAACGCGGCTGGCGTGTGCGCCTTGTGCCGTGGTTCGGCTCGCCCGATCTGCTCGGCTTGACGCGCGCGAACGCCCTGGCCGTGCTGCCCGCAGGCGATCATCAGCACAAAGCGGGACAGTGCCTGCCCGTGATGTGCCTGGACGAGTAAATGCTATTGCCGCAAGCGGCAAGTGAGCGAGAGGAACATTCGGATGGAAACCGTCGCCGAGATCGCTCCCGGGAAAGCGAACGTCGTCCTGCCGTCTCCCAAACCGGCTCCCTCGTCCGTCAGGCCATCGACCCGACAACTGCTTCCCTGGGCCGTGGCGACGTCGCTGCTGCTCTACCTCTGCTATTTCCCCGTCGCCTGGGGCTGGCTGGGCTGGGTTGCCCTGGTTCCTCTTTGCGTCCTGATCCGGGGCGATGCGCGCGGCAAGAGTGTTTTTCTGGCCGCCTGGGTCAGCGGCCTGTGCTTCTTCTTTCCCGCCCTGCAATGGATGCGTGTCGCCGATGCACGCATGTATTTCACCTGGTTCCTCCTCGCGAGTTACTGCTCGTTCTACTTCCCTGTCAGCGTCCTCTTCGCGCGGGCCCTCGATCGCCGCGGGGTGCCGTTAGTCCTCACTCTGCCGGTCGTCTGGACTGCTTTTGAGCTGGTGCGCTCGCATCTGCTGGGCGGCTTTTTCTGGTACTACCTGGGACACACGCAGCACGACTTTCTGCCGATCATCCAG
>JBBSDR010001533.1:0-2277 GCA_038240465.1 Gemmatales bacterium | reverse complement strand
TGACTCCCGGCCTGCGCGACAAGGACATCAATGCAAGACATCGTGTTGCTGTATTTCTCCTTGAACTCGATGCCGCCCAGGCGGAACAGGTGCTGCCAGTACTGCGCGAGGACCTCAAGAGCGAGGCCGGCGCGGAGGCCCAACAGTTGTACCAGATGCTCGGACAAACGCTCAGAAAGAAGCCCGAACGGGTCAAGCTGGTCCTGCCGTTGTTCGAGCAAGGCTTGCAACTCAAGAATGCCGAGGCTCGCGTCGAAGCGATGCGGCAGACCGGCGCGCTGGGGCCAGCCGGGCAATCGCTCGAGAAACTCCTGCGCGACGCGGCCAAGAACACACGCCCCGAGATTGCGACGGCCGCCGTCGAAGCGCTGATCCGCGTTCGTCCCGACAAGGGCGGCGACCGCGTCGCGCAACTGATCGAGCTGGCCGAAAAGCGCGATCGCACTGCCCGAGGCTCGCGTGAGATGCTGACCTTGCTCGAAAAGTTGAAGTTGCTGAACCCGCCCGGCAAGGAGGAAGCGTGGGGCGCCAGTCTGGCGGAGCAGATCGATCGGCGCGGCAAACGTCTTCGCGATGCCTGGACGACCGAGGACCTGCTGCGTCTGAGTGCCATCATCGAACTGGGCGACCTGGGAGCCAGGGGCAACAAGGGCGTGACCGCCCTGACTCGATTGCTGGCCGACCGCGACAGCACGGCCGACCTGGTTCGCGGACAGGCGGCCATCGCCCTGGGACGAATCGGCAGCGCCGCCCGCGCTGCGATCCCTGTTTTGCTGCGGGTGTCGAAAGACGACGTGGAACCCCTCGACGTTCGCGCTGCCGCCCGTGCGGCGCTGCGGCTGATCGATCGCGATAAGTGAGGCTGAAACTTCTCTCGAAATCGCGTCTGCCATGCTATGATGAGCATCACGCATTCTTCACCACAAGCCGCCCGGTGTTCCCTCGCGAAGGAGACGCCCGATGAGCAGAATCCATGCAGCGCTGTTGTGCCTCGTCGTTGTGGCGCTCCAGGGTGGACACGCTCAGGAAGTGTCCGGCACCAACTTGCCGGAAGGCGCGATAGCCCGTGTCGGCAGCATCCAGTTGCGGCATCAGGCGCCCATCCATCAACTGGCGTTCCTGCCCAACGGCTTGCTGGCGGGGCTGGACCTGCGCGGCGGCTTTCGCCTCTGGAACCCGGCGACCGGCCAGGAACGCCGCAATTTCGTTCTCCCGGTTCAGCCGGGAGGCGCCGGCGACTACGAGATGATGCGGCGCATGGAACTGATGATGCTGATGGGCAAGGGCGGGCGCCGCTTCCGTCCGCGCGACTTCGATAGCGGTCCGAACTTCGCTCCGCAGACGTTCTCGCCCGATGGCCGGCACCTGGCGGCGGCCGAGTTCGAGAAGGTCACTCTGCACGACACGACGACCGGCAAGGTGGCACGGCAACTGACGATTCGTCTCCCCGATCACAAGGACATTCGCGAACGCTTTCGCCGCGAGATGCTGCCCCATCCTCTGTCCTTCTCCACCGATGGCAAGTTACTGGCCGTTGGCAGCGGCATGCTCAGCGGCGTCCTCCAGGTGTTCGACATGACGTCGGGCAAGGAACTCCACGTCCTGCGCGTGCCGCGCGAGCATCCGGTTTATCGCCTGATCTTCTTCCCTTCGGGAACGCATCTGGTTGGCCAGGGCGAGGACCAGGCCCTTGTCTGGGACCTCAAGACGGGCAAGCGCATCCGCACCTACCAGGGATCGCGCGAGGGCATGAGCGCGCTGGCCCTGTCGCCCGACGGCAGACGGCTGGCGACATCCAGCGACGAGGGGGCCATCCAGCTTTGGGACGAGAACTCCGAGGAGGAGACGGCCACTCTGCCCGGCGCCGGCCGCGGCGTGTCGTCGCTGGCTTTCTCTCCGGATGGCAAGAGCCTGGTGGCCGGCTGCACCGATCACAAACTGCGGCTGTTCGACCTGACGACGAACAAGGAGAGCAAGAGCCTCGCGGGACACGAATCGCCCATTACGGCTGTTGTCGTGTCGCCGGACAGCAAGCTCGTGGCCTCGGGAGACATGAGCGGCCGCATTCGGCTGTGGGACCTGGTCAAGGGCAAGGAATGCGTGCCGGTCGAGTCGTCGCTGCCGGTCCACTTTGTGACAGTCCAGGGATCGAAGCTGGTGCTGGGAAGCCCCGATGGCAGCGTCTGTCATGCCGACCTGCTCACGGGCAAGGTGCTGCAGCGTTACAAGGGCCCCGAGGACGCAAGCATGGGCGCCCTGTTCTCCGAGGACGGCAAG
>JBBSDR010001532.1:0-2279 GCA_038240465.1 Gemmatales bacterium | reverse complement strand
GAGGATTCGAACCTCCGACCTCCTGAACCCCATTCAGGTGTTTTGCATGCAAAAAACCGCGTAAAGTGCGAACAAATCGACTCTTACGACATTCCATATTCTACATGGAGTCCACTGTTTTAGCAAGGTTTCCAGGGAGGGTGCTGCAAATCTGCTGCAAGTTTTTCACCCCATCTTGGGGGTGCTTTTTCTTGGGCAGCGTGCCCGAAGGGAGCACGGTGAAGTGACGTCCCCTCGGCATGTTCGGATGGTCCGAAGCGTCGGTTGTTCAGCCAGCACACGCTCGCACAGCGGCCCCTCTTCCCGTCAAGAGTTGCCGCGGCTTTCTACTCTTGACGGTCCGGTCCGTGTGCGGTCCCCAGGCTGGCTTCACAGCCTCTCTACTTCCTCCCCAACGAACGATGCGAGACGCATCCACTACATCACCGGCAGGCACAACACCATTCACGCCCGTCCATCGCTGCACCGGCGAACGTCTGGACCTTCGTATCTCTTCAGAAGTCTCCATCCCGCGCGGCTGCACATGGCGGCGGATCGTCAAGGATCTCAAGACGGGTACGCTCTACCGCGCATGGAACAAGGAATGCACGTCTGAAGGCTGCATGTGCGATGCCTACGCCGAGGAGATCGAGACCCCGACTTTGGCGACCGTCACATCACCGGCACCATCATCAGGCCCGTGTCTCCTCTGTTTGCAAGGCAATTCCGAAGCAGTCATCTGCGATGACTGCTTCAACAATGCCGGTGAAATCCTGACAGACAACGCCCAGGTGCTCGCCGCAGTTCCCCATCTCCTCGAGCATTTACGAAACATCGTGGAAATGGCGCATTCCGCTTCGGCGATTTGGGAGAATGGAGACCTGGCGTTTGCCGCGCGAAACCTGGACCGCATCGCAACAGCAGCCGAGATGGTTATTGCCAAGGCCGAAGGCAGAGCCTGTCCCTTCTGAACAAGCCGATCCGAAGCGGGGGCGCAATAAAAAGGCCAGACGCGTCGCCCAGTCACGTCTGGCCCATGACACCGTCTAACGACAGCATCACTCTCTCTCTTCTAAAAAACGCCAGAACTCGTGTCAACGGAAAAGTGCGCGACGAATCGGTTTCCATTCCCTCGGCTGGTACTCTCTTCTACGTGGCCGAAGAACTCCCCATCGAACAGGCAATCCATGCCCTTCTCCAGCAGACCCAGCAAGCCTCAGAAACCGTGCAGGAGCTGGCATTTGATTGTCTGCGGCGGTTCCGCCAGGACTGCGGGAGCGCGATCGAGCAACATCAGCGAGACCTCGCAGGCGCGATGCTTTCGACTGGCGAAGAAGATGGGGCGTGGCGAGATGACCTGGCCAGCGCGAGGGACGAGCGAATCGTTGAGGCGCGAAAGCTGCTCAAGGAACGGCTCGAGAATCTGCTGAAAACCGCTTCAGAGAAGAAGTTGTGAGATAGTGAACGCTCTGCAAGAAGTATGTGAGCGGAGACAGGGCGCGCGATCACCCAGCCCGATGGCGGCATCAACCGTGGAATCCACACCGAGAGCCGAATTACGATCCGGCCGTGGAAGAACCCCAAGAGATCGGCCCGGATATCGAGACGGTCCTCAACCGCGTCTTGCCAGAGACAATAGCCGCAGGGAGGATCCGGCTCCTGACCGAACATGCCGACGCGGTCCTGGCTTTGCGAGATACGCACCGACGCGTCTGGAACGAGATTCTGAGCCGCGAGGTTCGAGTCATGGTGCTGGATGGCCTGTCGCCTCGACTGGGGGCAATTGCGGCGACGAACAACCTGGCGGTCCGCAGGCAGGATCTGGATGCAGAACTGGAGGAGGCCATGGATCGCGAGAAAGAGACACTTTTGCGAAAGGTGCGACGCCTCGTCGAGGATGCGGAGGATGAGGGGCTCATTCTCCCTTCGGCTCAGGAGCAGGCTCCCGAAAGCCAAACAGATCTGCCGGAAGCAGGCTGATCATGATGTCGCGATGCGCCCGCGGCTCCTTCATCGAGACTGACAGGCGTGAAATAGTCACTGGCGATTCACTGTCAACAAACCAAATTGATTTTCCCGTAAGTATCCGCTGCCGACCTGGCTCGGCACTCAGTGGGCGGTTAGAATGGTGGAGTGTGACCACTCAATGCCTGCTTAGCCGCAATACCGTTCAAGTTTTGCTGACAAAAGCATAGCCTCCTGTCATGATGGGTTTGTCACAACCCTCACCATGCAAGGAGGCTATGATGTTCACGCTCGAACAAGAAGTCGCCGCCGTCACTCAACAGCCGTCGTCCCAG
>JBBSDR010001531.1:0-2285 GCA_038240465.1 Gemmatales bacterium | reverse complement strand
CGAGTGGTTCAGATGATTCCGGCAGACGATGGGCCTTCAAATCGGGGACACGCCTGCATGAAGGGGCGGTTCGGCTGGACCTACAATGATGCACCGGATCGTCTGCGAGTCCCTCTGCTGCGACACGGCAACGACTGGGAAGAGATTTCCTGGAACGCGGCATTGGATCGGGTCGCGCAGGAGATCACGCGCATTAAGGACACGCATGGTCCGGATGCCCTCGCGACCATTTCGTCCAGCCGGGGCACGAACGAAGAAAACTATCTCTTTGGCAAATTCATGCGTTGCGTAATCGGCACGAACCACATCGACAACTGTGCCCGCGTCTGCCACAGCGCGACCGTCACCGGTATGATGGAAACGCTCGGTGCCTCGGCGGCGACCAATTCCATCCAGGATCTCGATCTGGCCCACTTGATAATGGTGGTGGGGGCGAATCCGACGGAGTCCCATCCCGTGGTCGGGGCCAGGATCAAGCAGGCGCACCGGCGGGGGGTGCCCTTGATCGTCATCGATCCCAGGCGCACGGAGCTGGCGAGGCTGGCCGATCTACATCTGCAACTGCGGCCCGGCAGCAACGTCGCCTTGCTCAATGCAATGGGCCACGTTCTGGTCAAGGAAGGGCTTCTCGACCAGGCCTTCATCGCGGCAAGGACCGAAGGCGCCGATGATTGGCTCAAGACCGTCTCGGACTGTACGCCGGAAGCGGCGGAGGCCATCACCGGCGTGCCGGCTCATCTCATCTACCAGGCGGCTCGGCGCTATGGGAGCAGCAGCGCGTCGCTCTGCGTCCATGGTCTCGGCGTGACGGAGCATCGCTGGGGCAGTCACGGGGTCATCGCACTTTGTAACCTTGCCCTGGCCACCGGCAACATCGGAAAGCCGGGCACCGGCATCAATCCCTTGCGTGGACAAAACAATGTCCAGGGGGCCTCGGATATGGGCTGCCTTCCGACCTATTTCTCCGGCTACCAGAGTTTGGACGATCCGAAGTTGGGGGCGTTGCATCAGACTATCACCGGCCGTCCGCTGCCCACGAAGCGCGGGATGAAAACTCCCGACATGTGGGACGCGGCGATTGCGGGTCGGCTGAAGGGACTCTGGATCATTGGCTATGACGTCGCACAGACCGATCCGAATTTGAAGAAAGTGCACGATGCGTTGAAGCACCTGGAATTTCTGGTGGTGCAAGATCTCTTTCTCAGCGAGACGACGAAGTTTGCGCACCATGTGCTACCCGGCGCATCGTTTCTGGAAAAGGACGGCACATTTACCAATCTCGAACGTCGTATTCAGCGGATCAGGAAAGCGGTGGAGCCGCCTCACGGAATCCTCCCGGATTGGCGGGTGGTCTGCGAAGTCTCAAACCGGATGGGCTATCCCATGCAGTACCAGCATCCCTCGGAGATTATGGACGAGATTGCGAAGCTCACACCGATGTTGGCCGGTGTGTCCTACGATCGGCTCGACCAGCATGCCGGTTTACAGTGGCCGGTGCCGACTGCCACGCACGAAGGCACAGCGTTGATGCATCAGGAGACCTTCCCCAAGGGGAAGGCGCACTTTGTCGCCGTCGATTACCTGCCGCCTGGTGAGGCGCCTTCGGTCGAGTATCCATTCGTGCTGACCACAGGCCGAATTCTCCAGCATTACAACTGCGGGGCCCAAACTCGCCGGACGGACATTCTCGAGTTGGTCGACACCGATGTGCTGGAAATGCATCCAGTCGATATTGCGGCGCTTCATCTGCGTGACTGTGAGATCGTTCGTGTGGTGAGTGCCCGTGGTGACGCCCTGCTTCCTGTTGTGGGGAGTGAACGCGTCCTTCCGGGGCATCTCTTCACCAGCTTTCACTTCCCGGCCTCAACGGTGAACGCGTTGCTCTCGTCGAGTGCGGATGAAAGTTCACAGTGCCCGGAGTACAAGGTGTCTGCCGTGCGCGTGGAACCGATTGAACGGGACGAACTCGATCCGGAAGATGAAGCGGAACTACGGCACATGCGCCGACAATTGATTCTATAGGAGCCTGTCCGACATTGACCATTCTACTGCGGCGAACGATCCGCACCCATCTGCGTCGTTCTCGGCCCGAAAAAATCCTCAACGTATTCTAGCGAATACGCTTCCGGTTTTTCCGGGCCTGCGGCCTCGCATCTGCCAGTGTCACCTTCGCCTCGCAACGAAGGATTACTTGAACAGACACCTAGATCTCAGTAAGGCATCTCCTCATCATCCAGTCCGACATGGTGTCCGAGTTCATGGACCACCGTGTCACGAACCTCCTG
>JBBSDR010001530.1:0-2285 GCA_038240465.1 Gemmatales bacterium | reverse complement strand
GGTGCGCCCGCTGGTAGTCGAGGCCCACCTCGAGGACCCCCCCCCACCCGCCGAAACCCCACGCGACGGGCCATCCATGCGGTTGCGCTACAGGCTTGTGGCGCTCGCCATCCGGCAAATACCGCTCAGTTCCACACGCCGAGCAAATCCCGCTCCAGGATCGAGGGCTGCGCCACAGCCTGCGCCTGCGCGAACGCCCAGAGATACAGTTGCTGCTGCATCAGGGACAGCGCCGGACACGCTCCCGGGACGGTACAGAGCAGAAAATTCGTGAGATCGAGGGGACGAGGAGCGGGACGAGGAAGCTTGATCGGCTCTTCGCCTCGCCGGAGGCGGTTCAGTTCCATATCGACCTCTTGAAGCCTGTGAGGATGGGGGGCAGTCTCTCCATTCTCCTTCACTATCGTCTGAATTACCTCCTTCGCCGCCGTTGCCTGGACCGCCGGAAGAAAAGTTTTTTGCCCCAACCCCGTAAAACCGTTGCAACCCGCGGCCTCATCTGTCTATAATTCCCCCCAATCCACAAGGAGGTCCTAAGGAAGGGCCTTCGGACGCACCACTCGGCTGGGTTCCTTCGCCAGATTGATGTGCGAGGAACCGGGAAAGGAGTTCGAGGATGACCAGCACGACGATGATGGAACGGACAGGGATGGCCATGCCTGGCGTCAGCTACCCCAACTACGGGCAGCCGGCCTACAGCGCTCCGGGCTACGGGACAATGCCCGGCGTGAGTTACTTCAACGTCCCGCGCTGCACCTTCAAGGTCGAAAGGACCACCGACGGCTTCCGGGTCCACTGCGGCTGCGACGACCAGGCCGCCTGCAGCGTGATGCAGAGCCTGTGTACGGCACTGACCGGCGGCGCCTGCTGCTGCTGCGTCAACTACAACGGCATGACGGTCTGCACCTACAACTTCACGATGGGATTGTGCCGCTGGGAGAACGTCGAGAAGGGCGTCTGCTTCAGCTGCACCAGCGGCGATCCGAAGTGCGGCGCCACCCTGCAAACCTGGTGCGACTGCATGAACGCGATGATCGCGGCCGGCTGCTACTGCACCTTCTACGTCAACAACACTCCCGTCTGCTGCGGCTGCTGCGAGACGTCGTCGGCCAAGACGACGCCCGCCAAGCGCTGAGCGAACCTTTCACACCAGCCCGACGCGCAAGCGAGGACCTTACCGAAGAAACCCGCGCTTGCGCGCCGGGCGGGTGTGAAAACCACATCTATTTGACATCCTGCTCGTTGACGCCGGCTCATTTTGCCGTCATGCTGGAGTGTCGGACCATCCCACGTCCCCTCTTGCGAGCATGCTCATGCGCCGCCTTTCGCTTGCCGTTCTCGTTCTGGTACTCGCCTCGTTCTCGTTTGCCCGGGATGACAAGGAAGAGACCCCTCCTGTTTATCCCCGGGCCGGCAGCGACCTGCCCGGCCCGTTCATGAGCTACATGGTCACCGGCAAGCGCAAGACCAAGTTCCACTGTCTCATCACCGAACACGACCTCAACCCGGTTGTCATGGTCGTTGCCCGCGGCATCGAATTGACTCCCGAGCGCAAGTATTTCTTCGAGAAACTCGATACGGCCGTCCATCTGAATCCGAACACGCGCCTTGCTGGCTTCGTCGTCTTCCTCGCGGACAAGTTGAAGGACCCGGCTCGCCAGAACGAACTGCGCGAGGAACTCGTAAAGCAAGTCCTCGATGTGCAGAAGGACACCAACCTGAAGTATCTACAGCTGGCCCTGTCCACCAAGGCCCAGGTCGAGAAGTACAAGATCGACGATCAGGCCGAGGTGTTCGTGCTGTTCTACAACCGTTACCACACGCTGAACGTGTACAACTTGACCAGGGAGCAACTGACGCAGGAGAAGGTCAAGGAGATCCTCTCGGCGGTGACGGAGCAACTCGGCGGCCGAAAACCCGACTGAGGTTCGTCTGTCAATTGCGCTGGCCAGCGGTTAGACTGTGCGACCCGACAGGAAGTCGGGATCGGTCGCGGACGGAAAGGAATCCGCATGCTGGCCCGAATGAAACTGATGCGCCTGGTCCTCGGACTGGCTCTGGGATTGGCCTTCTTCGGTTGCGTCGGCGTGCCGCGCCGGCGTCCGCCAACCGAGGGGGTTGCTCCGACCTCTGTCGCGCAGCAACGGCAGCGCGACCAGGATGCGCCGCAACTGCGCATCCCCGGCGAGCCTGTCCCGGTCGAGCCGGCTGCGCCAACCCCGTCCGAGAATGTCAAAACGCCTGCCCCGGTCGCCCCTGTCGAGACCAAGCGATCGTCTGCGCCG
>JBBSDR010001529.1:0-2287 GCA_038240465.1 Gemmatales bacterium | reverse complement strand
CGCCAGTTGCCGACCATCGTCTCGCGCTGTCAGATCGTCAACTTTGCCCGGCTTGCCGCCCCGGAAATCTCTGCCATGCTTCGCGCCGATGGCGTCGAGGACGCTGCCCTCCTCGCTCGTCTGCTCCGCGCCAGCGAGGGCAGCCCGGGAAAGGCGCGCGCCTTGAGCGATCCCGCACTCTGGGACTTTCGCGGCAAGCTGATCCAGGCGCTGACGACATTGCCGGTCGATAGCGTCGAGATGAGCAAGGCGTGGATGGGCTTCATCGAGGAGGCGGGCAAGGAGTCCGCCGCCCAGCGCCATCGCGCTTCGGTCTGTGTCGGCTTGCTGCTGGCGTTCCTGCAAGATGCCCTGCGCTTCAGCGTTGGCATCGTGCCGCCCGACGCCGATCCGGCGGAACAGAAGGCACTGACAACCCTGTGTCAACGGCTCGATGCGGATCAACTCCTCGGCCTGATGGACCGCTGTCTTGATGGCGAATTCCAGATTGACCGCCGCGTCCAACTCGTGCTGGTGCTGGAGGCGCTGACTGACGTGCTGGGCGAGCGGATCTCTCTCGGGACGTGAACTGCTCTTCCGCGCCAGGCCGGCGGATGCTATATCCGACCGCAAGCGCTCAAGAGGGCAGGGCCATGAGAGGACTGGCGTCGGTATTGCTGGTGCTGGCGTGCGGCTGTAGCACGTCGCCGGTGGCGGGGTTCCTCGACTTCGCCTTTCCGCCGAAGAAGATCCCGCCGAACACACAGGCGTTCGGCGGCGTCGATGGCCCGCAACCCGCTCCGCCGTCGCTCGCCGTCCCGACAGCGCCGGTTGTGGCTCCCGACCCATTGCTGCTGACCCGGCCCGTGCCGGGGACGTAGCAAGGAGTTGCTGAGGATCTCTCAATGGTCCTCGTAAAAGGACTCCTCAGTCGCGGGAATCGATGGTATCGGCGGTTCGCTGTAGAGCAGGTTCAGCACGGGAGGCAAGCCCAACTCGGCGCGCAATCCCGTGAGACAGCGACCTTGTGGACCGAGCCGGCGATCCATCGCGTTGGCCTGCTGTAACAGTTTCACGAGCGTCGTGAATAGCGTGCTGTCGCGCTTCTGCGCCAGCATCGCCTGAAACTCTTCCTCGCCCGCCTCGCGGTCGCGCTCCAGATAGACGATCACTCGCGGCGTCAGCGATAATTCCAACTCCAAATCCGTCAGCCGATAGCCGACACGAGGCAGTTCTCCGGCGGATGCCACCAGAGCGTCAATCGCTTCCTTGAGCTTGTCCAGCCCCGCATCCGCCCATTCGCGCGCCTTGTCGGTGACAACCTGGGCCGCGGCCCGCACGCGGTCTAACACACCCATCGGTCTCTCCTGTGATGGCTTCCTCGATGCTGCGTGGGTCCCGCGCTCCCGCAGTTCAGCGCTCGGGCCGATACAGCGAGGCGATGATTTCTTGCCAGGAAGGCACGTTCCAGGCCGACATGTCCTCAACCGGCTCCTCCTCGTCCGCAGCCGGCTCGCGCGCGATTACCTCGACCTCCTCGGGATCTGCCTCTTCCTCAACCTTCCTGGCCGCGGGAATCGCCACATCTTCCCCTGGTCTCCGCCGGCGGGGGCGGCGCGAGCGGTCGCCTCTGTCATTCGCTTCCCGGACAGCGGGACTTTTCTCGATCACTTCCTGGGTCGAGATCGATTCCGTCAGGACGGCTTCTCCCTCAACAGGAGCGACATCGTCCGGAGTCTCGCTCCCCTCCTCAACCTTGTCGCCGCGTCCGCCGCGACGGCCACGACGGCGACGGCGCTTGCGGGGGCCGCCCTTGTCCGCGCCCTCTTCGTCAGCCGGCGATTCCTCGCCCGGCGCAGTCTCGACGCTCTCGGCTGCCACTTCTTCGGGAGCGGACTCGATTGGTTCCGGCGTGTCCTCCACGGGCGGAAGCTCACGCCGGCCGCGGCGATGCCGGGGCGGCGGAGCTTCCTCCTCGGGAGGCGCTGCCGGGACAGGGGAAGGTTCCCTGGATCGAGGCGGTTCAATGGGCGGAGCGGGAGGCGGGGGAGGCGAAGCAGGCGCGGCGGGCTGCGATGCGGTTTCGCCTTCCAGCCCGAGTTCCGACAGGGTGTCGCCCCAACTTCGGCGGCCTCGTTGCCGTTCGTTCATGGTGTCTTCCAACTTCTCAGGAGAGGATCAAACTCGGTTCCATCATGCCGGGGAGCCACAATAAGAACTGCAACTCTGAGGCGAGCCGGGTGCCTTATCGCCCCGCGTGCTGCCAAGAAAACCGTCGCGTAAGCGACCCGCGCGGCCAGACACCCGG
>JBBSDR010001528.1:0-2295 GCA_038240465.1 Gemmatales bacterium | reverse complement strand
GGCATCGCGATCGGCACGGCGATCAGCAACGTGATCGGCGGCACGGCTGTGCTGCTGGTCCTCGCGCGCGGCCGGGCAGGTTTGCGTTTGCGGCCGCGGCAACTCTGGCCCGACCTGGGGCTGATGCGGCGTCTGTTGCGGATCAGCATCCCGGCCGGCTGCGACAGCCTGCTGACCGCGCTGGGCCAGCTTTTCTTCCTGAGTGTCGTCAATCGGCTGAGCGCCGACGAGAGCGGAGCGCACGGTATCGCCCTGCGCTGGGAGGCCCTGGCCTTTCTCGCGGGGTCCGCCTTTGGCACTGCCGCGATGGCCCTGGTCGGCCAGAACCTCGGCGCCGGCAACCCGGACCGGGCGGCTCGCAGTGCCTGGAGCGCATTCAAGCTGTGCTGTCTGGTGATGTGTGTCTGCGGCGTGATCTTCGTCGTCTGCGCCCCGTGGATGTTCGCCCTCTTCTGTCCGGACGAGGGCCAGCGGAACATCATCGAGGAAGGGGTGCCGGTCTTGCGGATGATCGCCATCGCGATGCCGCCGCTGGCCGCGACCATCGTCTTTACATCGGCGCTGCGCGGGGCGGGCGACACGCGCGTCCCGGTCCTGTTCACTCTGGTGGGCTTCTTCTGCATTCGCCTGCCGCTCGCCTATTTGCTGACGAGTGAAGCCGTGGGGCTGGGGCTGAAGGGGGCCTGGCTGGCGATGATCGCGGATGTGTTCGCGCGCGGCGGCTTCGTGCTGTGGCGCTTCCGGAGCGGACGCTGGCGGCGCATGGAGGTGTGACGATTCCCGCCGTTCTCGTGGATGTTTTCCTGGGCTTCCAGGGATCTGCTCTGCTTCTCAAGCGAAGAATCCCCTTACCGCTTGTAAAGAGCAAGTAACAAACGAACCGAGGATCGCGGCGAACCCCCAAAGGCACATCAGGCCGTGAAGCAGACCAGGGGACGGGCGCGGCCCGAAACGGCTCCACACCCAGAAGCCACTGACCGCAAGCAACATCCCCAGCCAGGGGCTGAGCAGGGCCGATCCGATGATCGGGGCCAAGGCGCACCCAGCCGCCAGAAGCCCCGCTGCCACCACCTTGGCGAAGAAGACCGTAAGTTCCCGGAAGGGCGAAGGCTGCAACCCCGGATCGTATTGCGACGCCTCCCTTGCCATCGGCTTGCTCCGTTTCACTTGCTGTAAAGGTCACTTGCCGCCAGCCAACAGCCGTTTCTGCCTACTTCGCGATAGATTTCATGCAGCGATAGCCGAGATGACTGATCCCGATCGAGAGTCTGTCGTGACCGCGACCGCCCCTGTGTGAAACCGCGTTTCGTCAGTTATCCGTGAGAGCAGAGGCAGTGACGCTCGTCTCTTCCTCGTCCTCCAGCCGAATCCGCCGGACCGCTCCATCGGGGAACACAGCCTGGATGAGGAGCGTACCGCCCATTGCGCGGACGACTTCGCCAAGCGTGCTGACAAGGAGGCGACTCGACCGTCGCTCCATCTTGGAGACGGCCGCCTGCCGGACGCCAAGTTCGCGGGCGACCTGATCCTGCGTCAGGTTCAACTCGGCCCGCAAATCGCGCAGAGTGACCTCGGCCGGCCGCTCCGTCTGGCCACGGCTATTCAGGAGCATGACTGCTCGCGCTTCGGCGTCGTCGATGTCGTTGAAGACCTCGGCTGGCTTCTCGCCGTAGCCATGTCCCTCAAGGGAAGACAGGCCGAAGATGCCTCCCGGCTGCCACTGGAGGACAAGGGCATTTCCCTTGTACATGACATCAAGGAACCAGACGCCGTCTTTTAGCGCGGGTGGGGACAACTCCAATTTGGCGACCGGGAAGTGCTTCCTCAGTCGGGTTTCAAGTTCAGGAATGGGATTCATGGTCTGCCACCTTTCTCCCGTCGTGTCCTTCTTTTTCAAATACGACCGTTTCGACAACCGCGTCGCCTTGCCTGACCAGCGTGCGGATTTCGATGGCTCCGTTCTCCGCCACAAACGTCTTGTGCGCGACTTGCCTGTAGCAGCGCATTCCGGGACGTTCGCTCTCGGGACGGCGGTACTGCTCCTTCGGTGGATACAGTCGCCCGTGCGTCCCGGTTTCGGCTGGATCGTAGGCAATTCCGCTGAATTCATCCTCGACGGCGCCCAATGTGTCCGCCATGAGCTGCATTGCCTCGTCGTAGCTTGTGGCCGGAGGAGCGACGAGCAATCGGCGAAAGAACTCTTCCAGCCGAGCGCGTCGCGGCAGAGGGTTTGCGGAATTCATGACCAGCCTCCTGCGCGAAGATCCTGACAACAGTATAACTCACAGGTAGTAT
>JBBSDR010001527.1:0-2298 GCA_038240465.1 Gemmatales bacterium | reverse complement strand
GGGGCTTACGCCCCCCGCTCGCCAGGCTGGTTATTTGGGCACAGGCATCGGGATCGGGGGCTGAAATGGCGGATAGGGCGTCGGTCCCGGCGGCTGGAACTGAGGATAGGGTGCCGGCATGGGTGGGCGGAAGTTCGGCGGCAGGGTCTGCGGCTGAGGCCAGTTCGGATAGGCGGCGGGCGCCTGCGACTGGAAGTGGGCCTCCATCGGCCAGTACAGATACCAGGGTCCAAGTTGCGCCGGCGGCTGCGGGTACTTGTAGACGCGGAAGTAAGCGTTGGCGCCGGCCTCGACCTTGTAAGGCCAGGGACCGTTAGCGACTGCACGCCCGGCCTCGGGCAGCAGGAGCAAAGACAGCGCGAACAAGCTCGCGCACAGGAAGCGCTTCATGACGTCCTCGATGAGAACAGATGGTCGGTTTCAGCCGGCGCCCCGACAGGAGAACGAGGAGACGACGGGCCGTGTAATCATTCCCCGCGTCCGGCCGTCTGGCCAGCGAAAACGAAACGCGCCGGCGTTCCAAAACGAACGGACGCCGGCGCGTGCCGGACAAGCGTGCTGCTCGTCAAAGACGAAAAGGCCCGCGAACATCTCGGATGTTCGCGGGCCACAAGCCTCCCCAGGCCATTTCAGTTGCCGTACCAGTAGGACGGCACGGCATAGTAGCCGGTGCTGGGAGCGTAGCCAGCGTTACGGTAGTAGTTGTAGTAGCCGATTTGCTGCGTGTTGCTTTGCTGCATCACCGGCGCCGTCTGGGCTGGGACCGACTGACCCGGTGCGGGCAGCGTCGGCATCGCGCCAGCCGCCGGCATCTGGTTGAAGTAGGGATTCCCCGCGCCGTAGCCGGTGCCGGCCCCGGCACCGCCGGCGCTGCCGTAGCCGTCGTAGCCGCCACCGCCGCCACCACCGTTCCCGCCCTGGGCGTTCGGATGCGGGCCATTGCGGTAGAGGCCAAAGAGGAAGTTATTATCGGACGCCTCGCGGCTGATATTCAGACCGACATTGAAGTTGAACTTGCTCCAGGCCGACGCTTTCTGCTGAGCATTCGCCATCAGGGCCAGAGCCAGGGTGCAGGCAACCAGGAAACGCTTCATCGCTATATCCTCTTCGTGTTCCATTCCGATTGTTTCCCGGGAGGTCTTTAGTGTTGAGCTTTCCTCGCCGGACACTCTTACTATGACCCCCTTCCGCGCTCCCGGCGTCGATTCTTGACCGGAATTTGCTCAAGTCGAACCGCGGCCCACGCTTTCCAGCGCATCATGCCGGAATCCGGCGAAAACCATCGAAAACGCTCAAGTCGCAATTGACTCCCCTTCGTTCAGAGCGTTGCGATCGTCCCGTTGCTCACCCTCTTGAAACAAATCCGGACGCAATTGCCAGAAAGCCGGAACTGCCGGCCCGCTCGTGCGTGTTGAAACGGATTCTCCGCCTCCGCGTACTGGGACGGTAGAGTGCTTTCCGGTTCGATTACGGAGCATGGCCCCTCATGAGCAACTTATGGCAGCCAGGCAGCACAGCCTGGGAGGCGATTCCGCTCGAGACGGAGTTGGCCCCGGGTGCTGTTCGACTTGTGCGCTTCGGCAACTCCTCCGACAGCGGTGTGGCCCTGCTGATGAAACCCGATGTCGAGGTGCGGATCAACGGTCTGCCGACACTTGGCGGGTTGCGCATCCTCGCGCACCGCGATGAGCTGCTGATCGAGGGCCGCCGGTTCTATTACTCCGCCGAATCGACTCCCCTCCTCACGCGCTTCCTGTTGACCGAAGGGACACGTCGTCCGACCTGTCCTGTCTGCCGGGGTCCGCTGGCGGACGGCGACCAGGCGATTCAGTGTCCCGGCTGTGGCCGCTGGTTCCACCAGAGCGATGAGGCGCAACCGGGCCGGCGACCGCGGACGTGCTGGAGCTATGCGGCGACCTGTCGCTTTTGCCGGCATCCCACGGCCCTCAACGGCGCGGCGGCCTGGAGGCCCGAACAGGAGGAAGACAATGACGTCAACCGCTGAAGTCCTGATCGCCGGACTGGGCAACATCGGCTCGCCTCTCGCCGGACTGATCGTTCGTCTTGGGATCCGCCGGCTGGTGCTGGTCGATCGCGATCGCGTCGAGGCCAAGAACGTCCACGCCCAGGACTATCGCCCCGAAGACGTGGGCCGATTCAAGGCTGACGTGATCGCGGAACGTCTGCGCTACCAGTTTTCCGGGTGCGCGATCGAAGCGCATGCACTCGACCTTGAAGACCTTCCTCTGGGCGCGGCGAAAGTCGATCTGATTCTCGGCGGCCTCGACTCACGCCGGG
>JBBSDR010001526.1:0-2300 GCA_038240465.1 Gemmatales bacterium | reverse complement strand
GGTTTGGGGCTTTGCTTACTTACCTATAAGCCGCACGGGGCGGGCAAGGGATTGACAATCATGACACGGACTCACACATACCGGCGCGGGCGGGCAGCTTTCACGCTCATCGAACTGCTGGTGGTCATCGCCATCCTCGCCGTCCTGATGGGGACGTTGCTGGTCGCCATCATGCCAATCCTTGGCAAGGGCCCCGAGGTCAAGGCACGCAAGGACCTCAGTTTGCTCGGGACGAGTATTACCTCGTTCCTCAGCGATCAAAAGGTAAGCTATCTGCCAAGCCGCTTGTTGCTCCGAGAGGACGGCAACTACTCGGCTGGGGATCAACTCACCAGGGATTCGCGGCTCTACCTCAAGAAGCTCTTCACGAAAATCGACCTCACCGGCAAAGTCGGATACGACTGGAACGGCGATGGAACTATCGACACAGGGAGCAGCGGTGTTGTCGTTCTTGACGGATCGCAATGTATGGTGTTTCTGCTCGGCGGTGTCAACGGGCTCAAGGGATTCTCGACGAACCCAAGCAACCCATTGGATTTCTCCCGGAAAGATCGCATCGGTCCGTTCCATCCGTTCGAGGCGTCGCGTCTGGTGGGTGGTGGTGGGTTCCCGAGATACATCGATCCCTGGAGCACGCAGCCCTATGCCTACTTCAGTGCCTATGGCAAGCTCAACGGCTACTCCAAATATGGGTCTTCCGATTGCCCCTCGGTTGTCCCTTACTTTTCTGTCGATGCCCTGGGCGTTCAGACATTCTACAACTCGAACTCGTTCCAGATCATCACGGCCGGCAAGGACCTGACCTTCGGCCCCGGCGGAAACTGGGGTCCCAACGTGGCCATTCCTGGCGCCACCCAGGACGACATGGCCAACTTCCACAGCGCCAGGCTCGGCTCACCTTGAGGGAGGATTCAGCAATGAAGCAGAGAACGATCGTCTCCCGAAAACGGGCCGGCTTTTCCCTCGTCGAACTGCTGGTGGTCATCGCCATCATCGGGGCCCTCGTCGGCTTGCTGGTGGTCGCAGTCATCCCGTGGATTGGAGGACAGAAGACACGCAACACCAAGGCGTTGCTGAAGAAGCTCGATCACGAACTGTCGGAGCAGTACAACGAGGCGGTCAAGCAGTTCCGCACGTCCACCGTCCCAGCGGGCATCACGGCGGGCTACTTCGGCGGCAACGAGGCGACCGCCCGCGCCATCTGGATCAAGCTGCAGTTGAAGGCGGCGTTCCCGATGAGTTACGCCGAGGCGCTCGATCCGACAGGCGGCACACCGGCCCTCGCCGGAGTTGTGAAGCCGCGTCCGATCTTCCGCAAGCTGGCCGGCAAGGTCGCCAAGGATCCCGAGACCGAATCCGCAGCCTGCCTGCTGATCGCGCTGCAGCAGAACTTCGGCGGCAAGAAGTTCGACGCCGACAGCATCCTCGGCCCCAGCGGCATGAAGGACACCGATGGCGACGGTATCCCGGAGGTCGTCGATGGCTTCGGCAAGGCGGTCAAGTTCTATCGCTGGGGGACCGGCAATCCGGACCTCAACGCGCTGGCGCGCGGCAATCGCGGCAATTACGATCGCGACACCGAGGACACCGAACACGCCCTCATGAACAATGGCTGGAACCCCGATGGCGTGGCAAACTTGCCGACCGGCGTCTCGGAGTTTCAACGGCTGTGTCATCCGATCCGCAGTGGGAACAGCCGCTATTCGTACTTCACCATTCCGACGATCGTGTCGGCCGGCCCGGATGGGTCGTTCGGGCTGGACTGGTTCATGACGCGCCTCGACGCGACCGCGGACGACAACGTGTACAGCTTCAAGCAACGATGAGCCTTCAGCCGCTTGCGGCCTGGGAGATACGGTCATGCGACAACGAAACCCCCGCGATGGATTCACGCTCATCGAATTGATTGTGGTCATGGGCGTCATCGCGCTGCTCGCCGGCCTGACCCTCACTCTGGGTCCCGTCCTGCAGCGCACCCAGCAATCGTCTCGTGGAGCCGAGGCCGTCCAGGGAACCCTCTTCGCCGCCAAGCAGACCGCCCTGCGCGACCAGACACTGTATGGCATTCGCCTGCTGCCCGATGCCGACGGTAACTTCAGCAGATTGCAATACATCAATCCGCCCGGCGATTATGTCCGCAATCGTGTCTCCGTCAATGCGAGCAATCCCAACCTGGTCAACTTCGAGCAGGACATCTCCGAAGGGTTGGGGCCTGATACGGGACTCTGGCCGGTGCAGGTCGGGGATTACATCCAGATTCAGGGCGGAGCGAATCCCAGGCGGATCACGTTCACCTCGCC
>JBBSDR010001525.1:0-2304 GCA_038240465.1 Gemmatales bacterium | reverse complement strand
GGTCGTTCTTCACGGAAGTTTCCCAGCAATGGGTGGTCCGCTTCCTGGAACATCGGATCGGCGATAAGCGCATCATCCGGCTCGTCCAGAAATGGCTCCGGGCCGGAGTCCTCGAAGATGGGGTTGTCACAGTAGAGGAGAAGGGAACCGGGCAGGGATCGGTGATCTCACCACTGCTCGCCAACGTCTATCTCCACTACGTGTTCGACCTCTGGGCTGAACGCTGGCGACGGCGGGAGGCCACGGGCGACGTGATCATGATCAGATACGCCGACGACAGTGCGCCACGACGGCGCGAAGAGGAGGCGGTTATGTAAAGCCAACTCGAAGCAGCCTTGCTGCACAAGAGATGAGGGCAGGCCCCTCGGACCCGGATTGCAGGATCAGGGTTCAAACCACCGCAAGCTGCGCTGGCACAATGGCTGGGGTGGTGAGCGTTGCGGAAAAGGCGGGACTAACCCGTCAGGTGCGTACTGGTAAGACGAACGCGAGTGAACCGTCGATGATGCGTCGAAAGCGTAGGGATGTCGTCGAAACCAGGCTCCAGTTGTTGGCCTGGGATGAAGCTCGGAGGATGCCTGTCGACTGTCCGAGCGGCGACCGGCGTGAAGGCGGCGTGAGACCGGTACATGGCTTTTGTGCGGAACGTGGGAACCTGTGCCTTGATGCCAAGGGAGACCTCCAAGTGGTGGACCCATGAGGAGCCGAGTACCGATGCGAGGCCCAGGGACGGACGGGTCAGTAGGAGCGATGAAGCCTGGTAATGCGGGTGGAGCAAAGGGACCCGACTCTCCAGCCAAGGGCGCTGGCCAACCAGTAATGGGAGGAGCCGGTGTCTGAGGCAAAGCCTTACGACATTCCAAAGCAACTCGTCTGGAAAGCCTACCAGCGGGTGAAGGCGAACCGCGGTGCTGCGGGCGTGGATGGTGTGTCCCTGGCGGTGTTCGAGAAGGACCTGAAGAGAAATCTCTACAAGGTCTGGAACCGGATGTCGTCGGGCTCCTACCATCCTCCGCCCGTGCGGCTCGTCGAGATCGAGAAAGACAACGGTGGCACGCGCCCCCTCGGCATTCCAACCATTGCCGATCGCGTGGCGCAGACGGTAGCGAAGATGGTCCTGGAGCCGATCGTGGAGCCCGTGTTCCACGCCGACTCCTACGGCTATCGTCCCGGCCGCTCGGCGCTGGATGCGGTTGGCGTGGCGCGGAAGCGCTGCTGGGGCTTCGACTGGGTGATCGATCTGGACATCAAAGCCTTCTTTGATTCCATTCCGCATGACCTTGTCGAGCGTGCCGTGGCTCATCACACTGATCTGGCTTGGGTTCGTCTGTACATCGGCCGGTGGCTTCGTGCCCCAGTCGAGCATCCAGACAGGACCCTCATGGCACGGACGAAGGGCACGCCCCAGGGCGGGGTCATAAGTCCGCTGCTCGCCAATCTGTTCCTGCATTATGCGTTCGACATCTGGATGGCGCGGATATTCCCCGCCAACCCGTTCGAGCGATTTGCGGACGATGCCATCGTCCACTGCCGGAGCAGGGAGGAGGCGGAGACGGTGCTGGCGGCCATCCGGGATCGCTTTGCGGAGTGCGGCTTGGAGCTTCATCCGATGAAGACCAAGATCGTCTACTGCAAGGATGCTGACCGGCCGGGGGAGCACGAGGAGATCAAGTTCGATTTTCTCGGCTACACCTTTCAACCTCGACGCGCAAAGAACCGGTGGGGTCAGTTCTTCGTGAGCTTCCTGCCGGCGATCAGCACCAAGGCCGCTAAGGCGATCCGAAAAACCATCCGCGAGTGGCGGATGGCGTCCACCAGGAACAACCAGCGCCTGGAGGACTTGGCTCGCTTCACCAACCCGGTGGTGCGGGGATGGCTGAACTACTACGGGCGGTTCTACCGCTCGAAGTGCGTCCAGGTACTCCGCCACTTCAACGAGGCTCTCGGACGATGGGCGCGGCGGAAGTTCAAGCGGTTCAAACGCCGGGAACGCGCGTCAATGCACTGGCTGGGATGCATCGCGCGACGGGACCCCAAGCTGTTTGTCTTGTGGGAACACGGTGTACGACCGGAGGCCGGAGGGTAGGAGCCGGATGACGCGAGAGCGTCCCGTCCGGTTCTGTGAGGGCGGAGAGGTGAGATCCCTCTCCGCTACTCGACTCATCGTCGGGTTCGAGCATGAAAGGGCGGTTTCAAAATTGAACTGCAACAACCGATAATTTGCGATGACAATCCCGTTTTGTCGATGGGGCGTCAAGGTTGAGTTTGCGGAGAATTCCGGTTGCATTGAGCGTGGCCTCGCGC
>JBBSDR010001524.1:0-2311 GCA_038240465.1 Gemmatales bacterium | reverse complement strand
ATGAGGAAATAGCAGTTCGCGGTTGCCTCGTCGGGATGGGCGACGCGGACAAAGTGAGGCAGCAGGTGAACGAGCCAGCGCGGATACAGACGCATCTCGGTCCGCCTGCCCTCGACGAGGAAATACAGATTCATCAGGCGGAGATCCCCTCACGATACAGTTCACTATTGAGCAGCTGAAGAAAAGCCTCATGTTTGGATCGCCCGAGTCCCAACTCCTTGGAATCGTGAGAAGTCACCAAGGATCCTTTCCGCGTGACAACCTTCCAGTGTTTACTGGGGATGTTGTTGATGATATAAGGGTGATGACTGGTCAGCACGAACTGCAAATGGCGGCTCTGCTCCATCATGTGTTGCGTGATCTCATCCAAGCAGTTTACTCCCAGACTATTCTCGAATTCGTCGATGAGGATCACCGTCCCCTCCGGCCACAGGTGGATCATGCTCAAGTGGACAAGGGTGCGGAGCATCCCGGACGAAATGCGACGTTCTGGAATCCAGGTATCCGACCCGCGTTCCTTCATTCGAAGGTTCGGAATCTCGCCAAGAGGACCCATATCGATGAGTTCGACTTGAAGATCCTCGACTTGAGGAAAGACCTGCTGGAACCGCTTGACGATGTCACGGAATACATTCGGCGCGACTTCATATACCAGCATCAATTTGAGAGGAGTCGAGAATGCACTTGCTCGAATGGCCTCCGGCGTTGGAAATTGTCGGCATGTATCAACATACTTGATTTGCCTGGTCACCAATTCAGCAACACTCATGAATGGGGTGAGATGAGCGATTTGGCCCAGACCGTCATAGGCGGGCTTGATACGTTCCTCTCTGCACAACAGGCTGATCGCTGGCTCACTCGGCGAGAGCTTGGGAGTTTGTTTCCCTTCCAACAGAATCCGATCCGCGTTACGCTCGATGAGCGGCGTGTCGTCTTCAACGAGTATCTCGCGCAGGATTCGGGGCCGGGGCAGTGGATTCATCCCGGTGGCTGTCAGAAGCGGATGGTCCCGAGACATACCATTTGAGTGGACCTCCCGCCCTTCGCACTCACCCTGCCAGCAATACCGCCGACCAGCGGTGGAATACTTCAAATCCCATTCGATGCCCCATCCTTCACGGAAAGTGGTGTCTCGAGCAATCTGCATCAGCGTGCCAATGGCATTAAGGATCTGGGTTTTCCCAACGCCTGAAACGCCGACCAGCAGCGTGAGGTCCGGGAAAAACTCGATCGGTTCCAGATGCCACCCTGAGTCCTTGTTGTGAAATTCTAGCCGATCAATGCGCATTGCTTTTCTCTTGCACAGGCCTTAACTCGTTTCCTGTTACTTCGTGAATTCTACCCCGTTGACTAACGCTGCGCCAGGCGTTCCAGGCCTACTTTTGCCTCCACCGTCAAGCGCGTGCCTTGGTACTGTGCGCACAGTGTTCCAGCAGTTGCCGGGCGTTCACCGTCAGGACGCCGCTCGTCTCGGTTTCCAGTTCGTAGTGGAGCTGCAGTTCGATCAATTTTTGGTTGGGCATCACGGTGGATCTCGGTGAGGTTAGCGGCGGAAAAACTTGATGTACAGGTTTTGCCGGACGAGGCGCTTGCGCAGCAGAGGGATCACCAGACGATAGCGCAGCCCGCCATCGAGATCGTTTTCCTCAATGATCTTCGACCGCAGCAGTTGAGACAGCAGGTAGGCAGTTTTGCATTCGTTGATCTTGTACTCGAGCAGTTTGTCGAAGATCTCTTTTTCGTAGACCCATCCTTCGGGTTGCTCGTGGCCGATCTTCGAGATCAGGGCAAGGACACCCGTGCCTAACTGTGCCTCCTGGGGGTTCATGACCTCGGCCACGCTATAATCGGACATGACCACGTTGAACTGGGCATCGTATCCCGGACCCTCCGAGACCATGCGCTCTTCGATGGTCTTGACGTCTTGCAGGGTAATGGTCCGCCGGCGGTCCCGCCGGATCTTATCGACGGCCAGTTTCAGGATGAACTGCAGCAGATACGGATGCCCCGCAGTGAGACGGTAGAGATAAGTGGCCGTGCCTTCCTCGTAATTCACCTGTCCCGCGAGAGGTTCCGTGATCAGCGATTGGGCGGCGGCCTCGTCCAGGTGATAGAGCATAATCGGCTTCATCAGCTTCAAGACCTGGAGTTCCTCCTGATCGTCGTACTCGGCCATGAACGGCCGCACAAGAACGACGAGGGTGAACTTCTGCTTCAGTTCGCGATCCTTCAGCAAGGAACTGAGGTGATGCATGAATGGGACGTCGAGATACATGTCATGCGGGAGGAGACTTCCGGTGCGGACAGGGTT
>JBBSDR010001523.1:0-2311 GCA_038240465.1 Gemmatales bacterium | reverse complement strand
TTCCGGCAGTGGGCGGAGCGATTACTGCGCTTGGTCATCTGATCGCGGCCAGGACGCCGTTCCGAGCCACGAAAAATTCAGAGATGGGAAATGTCTCTTATGCAAAAAGCATAGGGAATGGGGGAAAGTACAGTCAGGTTATATTCCGCGTCAAGACCGGGCGGCGACTATGCCGGCGAACACTGGCTGGCCTCGTTTGCCGTCTATCTGCTCTCGAAACCGTCCGCGGACTGATTCTCAGTGTTTGAACTGGAAGATCATCTCTACCTCGACGCTCGTACCCAAAGGCAATTGCGCCTTCCCCAGCGACGTGCGGGCGTGCCGGCCAGCCTCCTCGCCAAGGATCTGGTTGCCGAGTGTCGTCGCCCCGTTGATGACGAGATGGCAGTCGGTGAACTCGGGATCGGCGTTGACATAACCGGTCATTCGGATGGCTCGCTCGATACAGTCCAGCGATCCGAGTTTCAACGAAACCGCGCGCAGGATGTTGGCCGCGCACAGTGCCGCTGCCTTCATCGCCTCCTCCACGGACACCTGCGAAGGCACCTTTCCCTTGCTGGTCAAGACACCGGCGTCGAACGGCACCTGTCCCGACGCGAACACGATATCCCCGACGACCGATAGCAGGTCGATCACCGGCCCTTCTTTCGGTCTGCGGACGACCAAGCCGCCTCGTGGGCAGCCAGCCAGTCTCCGATAAGTGCCGCCAGCCAGACACGCTGCTGTCCGCTGGCCCAGGCGGCCCAGAAGCAGTCAATGACCTCCTCGTGGTCGAGGACCTCGTCGGAGAGCCGGCAAACATTCCGGTCCTCGAAGGGTACGAACAGGCGGGCCTCTCGTAACTGACGGAACGCCAGGCCAAGCGGGTCCAGGGAAGGATGCAGCCCGATGAGTCTTGCCTCGGGCGGTTCGGGTTGCTTCAGGGAGCGAAGGTAGTTCGTGAAGAACCACCGGTCGAAGTATTCGGCACTGTCGCCGTAGAAGTCCACGTCAATGGACTCGCCCGTGACCCGGTGCGTCAGGCAGCATCCCCGCCCGTGGAAATAGAACTCCCATTCGGGAAGGCCAGGGACGACACCTCCTTGCGGGACATCTTCCGGATGCCCGAGAGCGCCGACCTGTACCAGCAGGAGGGGATCGCCTTGCAGCCGAGTGGAGACGACCTCGCTCACCCAGAGCTGCCGGCGACGGTGCCGCACCAGGCCGAACAGGAACCAGACCTCCCACGGGGACAGAGTCTGGTCGGCGGGGGGCAGTTCGGCCAGCGCCGAGGTCAGGTTGGTCGGCACCTCGCTGGCCCTTTGGATCATTCGCCAGAGCAGGGCATGCCTGCCCATGATTCACCTCTTCTCTTGAAGCCTTCACACCAGCGAACGCCTGTATCTTCACTCGGTCGAAGGTCGGGCCGGGTTGGCCCAGTGTCCCGTGGAATCAGTGCCGCTCACGATGACCCCCTTCGCGTTCCATCCCAATCCGGCTCGCACGTCGGCGGCGCAGTAGCGCAGCGTCAGCCCGCACCGGCGGCGATTCGACCGGTTGGCCTCGGAGCCGTGCAGCAGCAGGTCGTTGTGCATTGAGACCTCGCCCGCCTTCAACTCGACGTCCACGGGCGTGCCGTACTGCTCGACGTTGTCGATGGTCTGGTTGAGGACGTTGTGTTCGGAGGAGTCGCTGGGCCGGTAGGTCAGGTGGCCGAAGTGGTGTGAGCCGGCCAGGAAACGCATGCAGGCATTCTCCACATCGGCATCGTCAATGGCGAGCCAGACCGTGACGGCCTTCGACGGACTCAGAGGCCAGTAGCTGGCGTCCTGGTGCCAGGCCACCGCCTTGCCGTCGCCGGGCATCGTGCAGAAGAAGTGCGACCCCCACGCAACCACGTCCGCACCCAGCAGGTCCTTCACCAGGGCGACGATACGCGGCTCGGTGAGCAGGTCGTAGGCCCTGCCGTACTTCAGATGCGCCGTACTGATCGAGTAGCTGTTGCCGCCGGCCTCCAGTACCTTCGTCAGCAGCGCGTTGAAGTAGCGGCGGTTGGCGTCCGCCTCGGTCGGGCTGAAGACGCGGATGCCCTTGAGGAAGCCGTCATGGTTGAACTGCTCGATCTGCTCGCGCGTGAGGATACTCGGTGTGGTGTTCGTGCAGGGGTAGAAGCGAAGGTCGCGTTCCATCCGACCAAGATTCTGCTGATCGGGGGTGATGGCGAAGGTCGGTGATTGGTTCATTGCAAGAGCGTCCTGGGACAGCAGTACCCTGGGCGGATTCCTGTTGCTATGGTGACGGCCACAAGCATATTGATCTCTTCAGAGGCCGG
>JBBSDR010001522.1:0-2320 GCA_038240465.1 Gemmatales bacterium | reverse complement strand
CGGCATCTCGCGCGGCGCCGCCTACCTGCTCGATGCCGACGGCACGCTCGCCCTCGAGGCCCAACTCGGCTATCCGCCCGAGTCCCAGGAAGGGCTGCGGCACTTCTTCGGCCACTCCCACATTCTCCGCCAGGCGCTGGAGCAGGGCGAGCCTGTCGATATTCGTTTCCCGGGCAGCCAGACAGATGACCTCCTGACCCGCGCCGACGCCCGCTCCATCCTGGTAACGCCCCTGACCCTGGGGGACGCCAGGCTCGGCGTACTCAGTATGATGTCGGCCAACCGCGAACTGGGCGACGACTGGCTGTCCTTCGCGAAGGCGGTGGGGGGCCAGATCGCCGAGGCGCTGGAACTGGCCCGGACAGTGTCCCGGTTGGCCCGCTCGGAACAGCGCTATCGCGACCTGGTCCAGGGACTCAACGCCGTCGTCTGGGTGGCCGACGTCCGCACCTGGCGTTTCACCTTCGTCAGCCAGCGTGCCGAGTCGATCCTCGGCTATCCGCTCGCGCGCTGGCTGAGCGAACCCGGCTTCTGGTTCCGCATCATCCACCCGGAGGATCGGGACCAGGTTGCCGCCGCCTGCGAGGCCGCCATTGCCGAAGGGCGCAGCCAGTCCCTCGAATATCGGGCCGAAACCGCCGACGGCCAGCTAATCTGGATCGACGACAGTATCGCCCCTGTGCCAGTGGAGAGCGGCGCGGGACCGGCGCGACAGGTGCGGGGCGTGATGGTCGATGTCACGGCCCGCGAGCGTCTCAAGGAGCGAGATTTGCAGCTGCGGCTGGCACGGCAGATTCATCAGAAGCTCTTCCCGCCCGCGCCGCCGCGAATCGCCGGCTTCGACATCGGCGGCGTGTCCTGCCCGGCCGAGGACACGGGCGGCGACTACTTCGACTACGTCTTCATGCCGTCCGGCAACCTGGCCGTCATGATCGGCGATGCCAGCGGCCACGGCTTCGGACCCGCTCTGATGATGGCCGAGACGCGGGCCTACCTGCACGCCTTCACCCAGACCCAGACGGACCTTTCCGCCATCATGGCTCACCTCAACCGGGCGCTTGCCGGCGACATCCCCGAGGATTGCTTCATCACCCTGCTGCTGGCGCAACTCGACCCCCGGACGCGGACCTTCGTCTACACCAGCGCCGGCCACAGCACCGGTTATGTCCTCGGCCCGGCGGGAAACGTGAAACAGGAGTTGCCCAGCCTTGGCGGTCTGCTTGGCATCAACTCGAACGCCGAGTTCCCCACCGCCGATCCGATCGTTCTCGTACCCGGCGACGTGGTCCTCTTGCTGACCGATGGCATCGTCGAAGCCCGGGCGCCCGACGGCACTGCCTTCGGCAACCAGCGCGCTCTCGACCTGGTGCGGAATTACGGGGCTGACAGCGCTGCCGGCATCGTCAGCAACCTCTATCACGCCGTGCGTGCCTTCTCTCAGAACATGCCCCAGGACGACGACGTCACGGCCGTTGTCATCAAGGTCCTTGACGATCCTTTGCAGGCCGGCGAGCATGAAACCGGCGCTCAATTCTCACTGCCCTCTTGACTTGTGTACTGTTGTTCATGTTATGCTGGAGCCGCTCGCAATCCCGGCAGCGAGCGTATTCCAGGGGGCGGTATGCGCGGCATCAAGGCGATTGGCCATCTCGACGCCGACTGTTTCTACATCTCGGCGGAACGAGTGCGCAGTGACTTCCTGACCGGCAAACCGGTAGGCGTCCTCGGCAACCAGGGCGCTTTTGTCATTGCCAAGAGCTACGAGATGAAAGCCGACGGCGTCAAGACCGGCGAGCCGATCTGGGAGGCCCTCGTCAAATGTCCGCACGGCATCTACGTCAAACGCGACTTTCGCTGGTACGAGGTCCTCAGCCGCAAGATGCTCGAGGTGGTCCACGAGTTCTCGCCGCGCATCGAATACTACAGCATCGACGAGTTCTTCTTTGAGGCCATCCCGCTCGATGGCCGAACCTTTCAGCAGACAGCCGAGTACATCCGCGATCGCATCTGGCAGGCCGTGCGCATCCCCGTCACCGTCGGCATCGCGCGGACGAAGACGCTGGCGAAGCTGATCTCGGACACGGCCAAGCCCTTCGGCGCGCTGGCCGTCCTCGATCCGGACATGGAACGCGCGATGCTCGGACGGACGCCGGTAATGGACGTGTGCGGCATCGGCGCGGGCCGGGCTGGCCGGCTGTTGGCTCACGGCATGACGACGGCCCTCGACATGGCCCTGGCGAACCGGCGCTTCATCCGCGAGCTGTTGACCATCGTCGGCGAAGCGCTCTGGTACGAGTTGAACGGCGAGGCGGTGATCCCT
>JBBSDR010001521.1:0-2321 GCA_038240465.1 Gemmatales bacterium | reverse complement strand
GGGAACGGCTTTCTTCGACGCTCTGCTTCTGAGGTGCAGACGTAGGCCAGAGCGTCTTCGGACTCGCGCGACGCAGAGCGTCGAAGAGCCGTTCCCACGCAGAGCGTGGGAACGAGAGGGCGAGGGTCATTCGACGTACACAAACTCATTCGACGACAGCAGCACGCGACACAGTCCCTGCCATGCTCCCAGCCGTGCCTCCGGCGACTTTCGTACTTCCAGTGCCGCCTGATACCGCTTCAGGAAGTCGGTCGCGCGTCGGACCTCCATCTCGCTCGGCGGCCGGCTGTACGCTCGCGCATACACCAGCTTCAGACGGCCGGCGTCGTCCAGGTACGTCAACTTCAGCAGTTCGCCGGCCAGGCGGCGTGTCTCCTCCTGCATTAGTTTGCCGTTCATCATGAACAGTGCCTGCGGCGCCACGGTCGTCGTCGCTCGCTTGCCCATCAGCGTGCTGGGATCGGCGAAGTCAAAAGCCTGGAACAGATCGAA
Organism: Gemmatales bacterium; assembly: GCA_038240465.1. Lineage (GTDB taxonomy): Bacteria > Planctomycetota > Planctomycetia > Gemmatales > Gemmataceae > JBBRIK01. The sequence continues at coordinate 1,829 of JBBSDR010001521.1, read as the reverse complement.
CAGATCGCTGCGGACCACCGGCAAATAGACCGAGCGACGCGGATGGTCGTAGCCCTCGTAACTGCGATTGACCGTACTCGTGACATAAGCACGATTCGGCACCGTCAGGAGCGAGCCGGCCATGGTTCGATCGAGCCGGCCGCTGACGCTCAGGATCGCGTCGCGCAGCGCCTCCGCCTCCAGCCGCTGACGATTGAACCGCCAGTGCAGACGATTGTCCGGATCGAGCCGCGCTGCCTTCTCATCGAAAGTGGTACTCATTCGATAGGTGTTCGACGTCAGGATGAGACGGTGCATGGCCTTCATCGACCAGCCGCTCTTGACGAACTCGACGGTCAGCCAGTCGAGCAACTCGGGATGGACCGGCCGGTCGCCGAGGCTGCCGAAGTTGTCCGGCGTCCGCACCAGTCCCTCGCCGAAATGGCCCAGCCAGAGGCGATTGACCATGACGCGCGCCGTCAGGGGCTGATCGTCGCGCGTCAGCCAGTCCGCCAGCTCGCGGCGTCCGCTCTGGCTCGCGCTCAGTGGTCCTTGCGTTTCGCCGGCGAGGATGCGCGGGAAATGCCGGGGGACTTCAGCGCCGAGCGTCAGATGGCTGCCGCGAATGTGAACGCGGACGTTCGCCGTCTTGCCTTCGGACACCGCCATCGCCTGGGGCAGAGTGGGCCGGCTCTTTTCCAGTTGCGCCAGTTCAGCGCGAAGTCGCTTCAGTTCTTCGGTCTTGCCGGTCTGACGGCCAATCTCGGCCTTCTTATCGACGATGCGTTGTTCGAGTTGGGCCAGGCGAGCGGCGGCATCGGGCGTGGTCAGCGGCCGTTCGTGCCAGCGGGCGACGACGTTGAAGTTATCCATTGTCTTCGTCGATTTGAAGATGCCGGCCAGGCCGTAATAATCCGCCGTCGGAAGCGGATCAAACTTGTGATCGTGACAGCGAGCGCAGCCGAGCGTCAGGCCGAGAAACGCCTGGCCGACGGCGTCGATCTGCTCATCGACAATATCCATCTGCATCTTGACCGGGTCATCCTCGGCCAGCATCTTCGGGCCGAGCGAGAGGAACCCTGTCGCGATGATGCGTTCGCTGTCGGTCGTCAGGTCGCCGCTCGGCGGCAGCAAGTCGCCGGCAATCTGCTCGCGGACAAACTCGCGATACGGCTGATCGCGATTGAAGGAGGCGATGACGTAATCGCGATAGCGCCAGGCGTTTCCGTGTGCGAGGTTCTCGTCCATGCCGTTGGAGTCGGCGAACCGGGCGACGTCGAGCCAGCGCCGGCCCCAGCGTTCGCCATAAGCCGGGGAGGCGAGCAGACGATCAATCGCTCGTTCGACCGCTTGCGGGCTGGCCTCGGCAAGGAATGCCTCGACTTCCTCAGGAGTTGGCAGCAGTCCTGTGAGATCGAACGTGAGCCGGCGCAGGAGAGTGCGCTTGTCGGCCGGCGGCGCGGGCTTGATTCCCTTCGCTTCGAGTTTCGCCAGGATGAACCGATCGAGCGGATTGAGCGGCCAGGACACGTCGCGGACAGGGGGCGGGGTGACGGCGATGGGCGGTTTGAAAGCCCAGTAGTTCTTCTGTTCGGCCGTGAATTCCGGCGCGCCGGGAGTGTGAACCCCCAGGTGGTCTTCAGGCCAGTTGGCACCCGTCTTGACCCAGGCGGCGAGGATGGCGATGTCGGCCTCGGGCATCTTGGCCTTGGGCGGCATCTTCAGCTCGTCCTTGTGGCGGACGGCCTGGACGAGCCGGCTGTAAACGGGCTGGCCGGGGACAAGAAGGGGACCGAGTTCGCCGCCATTTTTCAGGGCGGCGAACGAGTCGAGACGCAATTTGCCCTGCT
>JBBSDR010001520.1:0-2324 GCA_038240465.1 Gemmatales bacterium | reverse complement strand
TGATCGTTCTCTGCTTGGAGTGCGCAGCAGCGTTGTTCCCAATCCGCACAACGACTACAGGTGCTATGCCTCATGTTTACCATGGCCATCTTTGTAGTCCGGCTACGTTTTTTGGCCAGATCGCCGGTGAACGGTTACCGATGCAGATTCAAAGGGCATCCTTTGTCGGCCGCGAAGCGCATCTTGCCGAGTTGATGGACGCATTGCGAGCCGTGCGGAGAGGGGAGCCGCCGTCGTCCGCTTGCAGGGTCGATCGGGACACGGCAAAAGCATGCTGGCCCAGCGCTTTCTCGATCGCCTGCTGCAAGGCGGCGAAGCGGCGGTAATGGCAGGCAAATGTTACGAGCGCAACTCGGTCGCGAACATGGCCCTTGACAGCCTGCTTGACGCTTTAAGTCGATATCTCAGACGGCTGCCGGCCCATGAGGCGCAGGCGCTGCTGCCCAGGGAAGAGCATTTGCTCGCGCGTGTCCTGTCGGTGCTGCAGCGTGTAGTTGCGGTGGCGCAATGGCCGGGGCATGCAGTGGAGGTTGTAGACCCCAAGAACTGCGCCGCCACGCCTCCGGAGCACTGCGCGAACTGCTCGCCCGGCTCGGAGACCGTAAGCCCTTGGTGCTGTTCATCCATGATTCGCAGTGGGGCGACCTGGACAGCGCGATGCAATTGGCCGAGTTGTTACGACGCCTCGGAACCGGCTCCGATGCGTCCCAGTTAGCAATTGCTGTGAAGCAAGGAGCCACAAAAGTTTGCGCCTTCAGTTAATGGCGATCGTGAATGTCTCCTTATTCGTTGTCCGGGAATTTTTTCAGAATTGTTTCCAACAGACCTTGACAGGAACAACTCACCACCCCTGGTATATGTACAGAGGTACATTATGAAGGTCGCGACATTACTAACCCAGTAACGGATCTTCACCAACATACCTCAAAAGGAGGTGGACAGTGCCAAACACTCTGAGCGACACGCTGAGCCAGGCCGTTTCCTTGGGTTTCGCCACGAGCAGCCAGGCGAGCCAGGTCATGAGCCAACGCCAGTACATGGACAGTCAGCGGAGCATTCTGCTACCGAGCCACCAGGGCACGCCAGTGGCCGCAGCCCAGAACCAGATTTTCATCGGGACGGACATCAACGACCTGACCACCCAAGTTCAGACGGCCTACCCTGGCGCCGTGATGTACGCAGAGGATCCCCTGACCAACACACCTGTTCCCATTTCCTGACCTTTCACTCTGGGGGGTGCCGCTGTTTGCACCCCCCACTTCACAGGAGGACCGAACATGGCATACGGAGACACCGGAGTCGGGGGGAATGCTGCTGGCTTCTGGGCCGCCCCCTACCCCTGGACTGAAGGAAAACTGACCGGGATCGATGCACTTGGGGCGGCGAAGACTGCCAACGTGAAGTTTCTGATCGACACGGGGGCCACTGACTCATCGGTGGCCTCGGACACTCTGACGGGATTCAAGCTCACGTTCGTGGGGGTGGTCACCAGAACCCTCGCCAGTGGCCCGGCAGCATTCAATTCCTTCAAAGGACTGACCTTTCAGATCCAGGCAAAAGCCCCGGCAGTGGCGGACCTGAAGTACGACGGGAACTTTCAGCTAAGCACCCCGAAAGAGGCGGATTTTCCTTCGCTGGTCGGCACAGACCTGGCAAAGGCCAGCGGCGCAATCTTCACCATCAACACCAAAGCTAGCACGGTCGCCATTTCCAAGTGAGTGACCAGTCGATATCGGTCTACCCAAACCGCTGCCGGCTACCATGCCGGTGAGACAAAGGAGAACGGATCATGGCATACGGTGACAACGGGGTCGGGGGCGGCGTGGCCCCCAGCCCCTTCGCGAAACTCCTCCCCTGGACTATGGGGAAGCTCGTCGGCACGGACGCGGCCGGCGGAGCCAAGACAGCCGATGTGCAGTTCCTGGTCGATTCAGGTGCCGTTGTGCCCGTCGTCGCGGCACCCGCATTGGCTGGGTTCCAGGTCACTTTCATGGGCGTCCGGGCGGGTTCAGCACACGACACTCCCGTCGTCTACACTCTCCTCAAGGGGCCGACCATTCAGGCTCAAGCGAAGACGCCAGCAGTGGCGGACCTCGCGTATGACAACGTCTTCGTGCTGCTCAATTTCCCAAACGCGCCCTCCATCCTCGGCGCCATCTTCTGGGAGGTAAACAGCGGCATTTACAAGGTTGATATCAAGGCTGGGAGCCTGGCCATCTCCAAGTGAGGAGCGGCGCGGGCCATGTGTCCCATCCCGAAGTATACTCAATGCGGGGGACTCTGACACAAGCCTGAAGCGCAAGCGAAGGACTATCCTTCGCTTG